>DAICZK010000120.1 GCA_027311185.1 Sulfuriferula sp. | reverse complement strand
GTAGTTATTCATACAGCCAAGTGAACAAAAGTTTCATACGAAACAAAAGACCGTAGCTAAAGACGCATCCACCGAAACGGAAATGCTGCCATCAAAGCCCAAAGGCGGTAATTTGCTCCCTTCTATCGCCCGCACAAAAACAGTCCGAAAATCCGTATTGGCACATCTGAGTTTCGATACGCTAGACACCGAGCAGCCAGTCGCAGATAAATCAACCATCGCACAACAAGCGCCTGCAGCAAGCAATCGGATAGCCAGCCTGCCGCATCAAGATACGCCCGCCCCGCCCGCAGTTCACTCAGCTTCCGTTCCACAATCTGATTCAACCGCCGCGTAATTCGTGGCCGTGGCTGGATTCTTTATCGCATTCCGCTCCTACCCTCCGCTGGGCGCAGCCGGAATCGGGCCGCGCGCCGCTCAGATCTAAATATACTTGATTTAACGGCGATTTAAGCGTAGCTTAAATACAAAAAAAGATGCTAATAATTAGGACAGACGACTAGATGTGAGTTGAAACGGGCTTAGTCAGTCGCGACGTTCCGAGGCGGGAGGAGAAACCCAAATGAACAACAGCAAATCAGGCTATATCGACTTCGATTATCAAGCGATTTTCGACGTCGGGCCTGATGCAACGTTTATCCTGAGTACCGACGGCCGAATTCTGAACGCGAACCGGATTGCGATACAGCATTACGGATACAGCCTTGACGAGTTGAAGCAGATGAATATATCTGCTCTATCGATTGCGCATGGCGACGATCTGCCGTCGCCCACGCCCGAGAACTTGATGGCGCCGGGCGATGCCAACGAATGGCGATTTCGGCGCAAGGATGGTACTGAACTCGCCGTGGAAATCTATTCCAGGTTGATTGTGCTTCAGGCCGAGCAGGTTATTCTGTCAAGAGTGCGCGACATCAGTCGGAAAACGAATTTCGAATCCGAATTGCGTGACAGGATACATTTACTGGAACGTATCCTGGATACCAAATCTGGCACGGTCTACATTTATGACCTGTTACGACAACAGAACGTTTATGTCAACCGGCGCTGGCTCAATACTTTCGGCTATTCGGCCGAAGCAAGCAGAGCCATGGGCGCCGAGATTATCCAGATTTTTCATCCCGACGATCTGGCGCGGATCAGCGCAAGCCGGGCCGCGTGGGGCAAGGCTCCCGAGGGCGAGATGCGCGTTCTCGAATACCGAATCTGGAATAGCGACGGCGACTGGCGCTGGCTGACCAGCCGGGAAACCCCGTTTTGCCATGCCCCGGACGGAACGGTCACCGATATTCTCGGCATCACTTACGATATTACCGAGCAAAGGCATGCCGAAGCGCTGCTCAGCGGTCAGACCCTGATACTGGAGATGATCGCTGCTGACGCGCCCTTGCCGGAAATATTGACGAGCCTGATTCTGCTTATAGAGGATCATACGCCCGGCATGCTGGGCTCTATCCTCCTGCTTGACGAAGACGACATTCACGTTTGCCACGGCGCGGCACCGAATCTGCCCGCAGAGTTCGTCACCGCGATCGACAAGCAGCCCATAGGACCGCGCGCCGGATCGTGCGGCACGGCGGCCTACCGTAAAGAGGCGGTATTCGTGGAGGATATCGCAACCGACCCGTTGTGGGAGAATTACAAGACTGCGGCGCTGCCGAACGGGCTCCGCGCTTGCTGGTCGACACCGATTTTCGACGCACAAAAACGGGTGCTGGGCACCTTCGCAATGTACTACCGCCAGCCGGGTTTACCCACGCCGGAGCATTTACGTCTGATCGACGCGACTACGCACCTCGCCGCCATTGCCATTGGCCACTTCAAGTCCGAGCAGGTGCTGCGCTTGAGCGAGGAACGTTTACGTCTGGCGCACACTATCGCCAATCAGTCCTGGTTCGATATGGATATACGCACCGGTCTGGCGAGCGTAGGCGCCGATTACCCGGGCATGCTCGGATTTGACGCCGGGGATTTAAAACTGTCGCGGGAAAACTGGATGGCGGCCCTGCACCCGGACGACCGCGACTCGGTGGCGCGAGCATTCGAGGCATGCTTGGCCAGCGGCGGCCCGACTTCGATGGAATATCGCAGGAGAACCCAGTCCGGCGACTGGTTATGGATGCACGCAATTGGGAAAATCGTGGAATGGGATAACGAGCACAAGCCGGTGAGGATGATAGGCATATTGATGGATATTTCGGAACGCAAGCTCGCCGAAGCGAAAATCCAGCGCCTGACCCAGCTTTATGCGGCGCTGAGTCAATGCAATCAGGCCATAGTGCGCTGCGCAAGCGAGACTGAGCTGCTACCGCAAATCTGCCGTGACGCGGTCAAATTCGTCGGCATGAAAATGGCCTGGATCGGCATGCTCGACGAGGCGACAAAACGGGTCAACCCCGTCGCTTCATACGGCATGGGCACGGAATATCTGGCCGAACTGGAAGTTTCGATAGATGCGAACAGCGAGACCGGCAAGGGTCCCACCGGCATCTCGATTCGCGAAGATCGACCCAGCTGGTGCCAGAATTTCCAGTGCGACCCCAGCCTCGCCGCCTGGCGCGAGCGCGGCGCGAAATTCGGCTGGGCCGCCATGGCATCCCTCCCCTTGCACAGAAGGGGCGCAGTGGTGGGTGCTTTCCTTTTGTATTCCGACGTTGCCGATAGCTTCGATGAGGCGGCACAGACACTGCTCGTCGAAATGGCCATGGATATCAGTTTCGCGCTCGACCGCTTTGTCAGTGAAGCCGAGCGCAAGCAGGAACAAGCTCAATTGCGCAAGCTCTCGCAGGCAGTGGAACAAAGCCCCAACGTCATCATCATTACCGATCTTGAAGGGCATGTCGAATATGTCAACCCGGCTTTCACCCGCACCACCGGTTACAGTTTTGCCGAAATCGTGGGCAAAAACCCGCGCCTGTTGCAATCAGGTAAAACTCCGCGGGAGACTTATCGGGCGATGTGGCGACAACTGTCTTGCGGCAAAAGCTGGCAAGGTGAGCTCGTCAATCGACGCAAGGACGGCACCGAATACTTCGAGTCTGTATATTTGTCCCCCATGCTCGGGGCAGACGGACAGATAACCCATTACCTGGGCATAAAGGAGGATGTTACCGAGCGCAAGCTCGCCGAGCAGCGCATCCAGTATCTGGCGCATTTTGATGCGTTGACCGGTTTGCCCAACCGCCTGCAACTCAACGAACGCCTTAAATACGCGCTGGGCCTCGCAAAACGCGGCAACAGCAGCCTGGCGATGATGTTTCTCGATCTGGACAATTTCAAGGACATCAACGACACGCTAGGCCACAGCGTCGGCGACAACCTGCTCATCGAGTTGTCCAGGCGAATACAAACGATGCTGCGCGAAGAAGACACCGTGTCGCGCCTGGGCGGAGACGAATTCATTTTGCTACTGCCCGGCACCGACGCGCAAGGTGCCGCGCAAGTTGCGCAAAAGCTGCTCGACACCATTGCCCAGTCTTATCATATCGAACCGCACGATCTGACCGTCACGACCTCCATCGGCATCGCCGTCTATCCAGACGACGGCGCGGATCTGGAAACGCTGTTCCGCAACGCCGATGCGGCCATGTATCGCGCCAAACAGGAAGGCCGCAACGGCTACCGTTTTTTTACCCAGGAAATGCAGGCTGGCCTGGCACGCAATCTGCAATTGCTCAATGCGCTGCGCCGCGCGCTGGAACTCGGGCAACTGGAAGTTTATTACCAGCCGCAAATCGCGCTGCAGGACGGGCGCATCGTCGGAATGGAGGCATTGCTGCGCTGGCGCCACCCTGAACTGGGTAGCGTGCCACCCAGCGAATTCATCCCCATTGCCGAGAGCAGCGGCCTGATTCTGTCCATCGGCGAATGGGTGTTGCGCACCGCGGTGCAGCAGGCGCAGGCGTGGCGACAATCGGGTCTGGCGCCGATGGTCGTGGCGGTCAATCTGTCGGTATTGCAGTTTCGCCACTCCGACCTGCCCGATCTGGTCGCCCGTATCATAAGCGAGGCCGGGCTGCCGCCCGAATACCTGGAACTGGAACTGACCGAAAGCATCACCATGCAAGATCCGCTCGGAGCCATCGCCGTGATGAACAATCTGCACGAACGTGGCGTGCGCATGTCCATCGACGATTTCGGCACCGGCTATTCGTCACTGAGCTACCTTAAAAAATTCAATGTCTACAAACTCAAGATCGACCAGTCTTTCGTCCGCGATATCAGCACCGACCCGGAAGACAAGGCGATCGTCATGGCCATCATCAACATGGCCAAAAATCTCGGGCTGAAAACCATCGCCGAGGGCGTTGAAACCGCTGCGCAGCTTAATTTTCTGCGTGACCAGGGGTGCGACGAAGCACAGGGTTTTTTTTACAGCCTGCCACTGCCGGCAGAAGAATTCATGCAATTCGTGAATTCCGCCGCGACACGCACGCGCTAGCGCGGAGACTTTTAACCCCAACGGAACATTCTGGCGATACTGCCGTGACCCAGGAACTGATGCCATATCGCCATGATGGTGTGGCCATACAGATACGCCCACATCAAGGTCGCCAACGTCGAATGCAGTTCCATGACCGAGTGTACCGAAGGTGTAACAACATTGTCTGGCCACAATCCGAAAAACAGGACTGTGCCGCTGACCGCCATCGCCGTCGCAATCAGCAAGCCCAGCCCGTGAACAGCCCCGGCAAGCGCGCCGGTTTCCGGCAATACTTTCCATTTCAGCAAAAAGAACAGACGCAGATCCGCGATCAGCTCGTTGCGCCCCGCTCCATTGAGCCACGGAAACAGGCGCGACTGCCCTTCCCGACTAAAATTTTTGAAGCG
>DAICZK010000011.1 GCA_027311185.1 Sulfuriferula sp. | reverse complement strand
TTTTAGCGGCTGCCCGGGTTCCGGGTCGCCAGACCGATTTCGGTGGCACCTCCGGCCTTGATTGCATCTATGGTGTTCATGATCTGCTGTAGCGTAGCCGTTTCGTTGCCGGCAATTGTAATGGCGGTTTTGCTGTTGTCGCGCTGCCGCAACAAACTGGTCAGCTGGGCGGGCGTCAGGACATGGCCGTCGACCAGCAGGTTGCCGTCGCGCTGGATTTCTACCAGCAGTTTAGGCGGTGGGATGGTTACCGCCGTCGAACTGGTCGGCAATTTTGTGAGGTGCCCCGAGGAGGGGATCATCCGCAACGTGAGCATCACGAAAAAAATAAGCAAAAACAGCATGATGTCTATCATCGGAATGATTTCTATGCGGGCTTTCCTGGTTTCCAGATAGCGCATTTCAAGCCCTCGCCGGGTTGCGGATTATCTCGACCGCGTTATGCGCCGCCGGGCTGTGCGCAGCGGCTACGGGCGCGCCGATCAGGGTGCAGCGATTGATCAGCATCAGCTTGATGGTCTCAAGCTGGTGCAAAACCGTGCGCACCCGGGTATTGAGGGCGTTATAGGAAACCAGTCCTATCATCGCGATGCACAGGCCGGACGCGGTTGCGATCAGGGCTTCGGCGATGCCCCCGGTGATTTCCGCCGGGTTGTTCTGCACGTCCCCGAGTACGTGGAAAGCGTTGAACATGCCTATGATAGTACCGAACAGGCCCATGAGCGGAGCGAGGGTAATTACCGTGTCGAGCATCCATAATGAACGATCGAGCAACGGTACTTCGTGCATGATGACTTCTTCCAGATGCTCGTCCAGTGCCGTGCGGTCGACACGGCTGGAGTCGCGCCGCATGATATCGAATAACCGCGCGTGCGGCAGTTTCGACAGTTGTGGCGTCATCGGGAACGTGTCCAGTCGGCCTTCCTGCTGCCTGAGCATCGAGATCAGTTTGGCGCCGCCGCGCTCCATGCTGGAGAGGTAGCGGGTGCGTTCGATGATAACGGTGAGGGCGATGAGCAGCAGTACCAGCATCAGATACAGGGTGCCGCCGGAATCGTTCGCTAGGTCTATTAAATGGGAAATAGTCATGATAGTGAGTAGGGCTTATCCAGAAGTTTGACAAAGTTTGGGCGGCGCCAGGTATTACTGAAATCGGACGAGCGGTCAATCACGGGACGTTCGGTTCAGGCCCTGGAACACACAGCCGCATAGCAATTAATAACCTTTCGCGCTGTTAGCCAATACTGTACACCACAAGATTTAGCATTCTGTGAAATTATTATGTCAATTAGATGACAGTCAGCGGGTCAGCGCGGAACCATGTTGAACGGATACGGCTTATCGCCGCTATGCCGCGGGTTTCTGCGGACAGCAGAAAACGACGCTCGCGATCAGGCCGGAGCGCTCGGGCCGGTTGGCGAGCGTGACTTTGGCCGATGCGCGCTCAGCGATGGCCTGGACGATAGACAGACCGATGCCGCTGCCATCGGTATGCTGACCCGCCGCGCGAAAGAAACGGTCGAATACGCGTGGCAGCAGGCCATCGGGGATGCCGGGGCCGGAGTCGCTGATTTCGACCAGTGCATTCTCGCCGTCGTGCGCGATACGGATGTCGACTTGACCGCCCGACGGCGTGTAGCGTATCGCGTTATCGAGCAGGTTGCAGATCAGGATGCGTATGTCTTCTGCGTTGGCGAAAATAGTTGTAGGGTCGTTCTGGATCAGTCCGAGGTCAATGCGGCGATTGTCGGCTAACGGGATGAGGTCGGCGATAATGTCCTTGACGCTGGCGTTCAAATCGATCATGGCCAGTGCAGTTGCTTTCGTTTGCGCTTCATAGCGGGCGATTTTAAGCAACTGGGCGACCAGGTGCGATGCCCGCTGTACGCCGCGCCGCATGTCCCCGATTCGAATGCCGAGTTCGGCGGGCGACGGGCTGTGCGGCAGATTGTCGATCTGTAATCGCAAGGCGGCGAGCGGAGTGCGCAATTCGTGCGCGGCATCCGATAAAAATTGGCGCTGGGCCGAGAGCGCTTTGCTCAAGCGGTACACCAGCGCATTCATGGCGTGTATCAGCGGCGCGACCTCGAGCGGAATATTTTCTGTTGGCAGCGGGTCGAGGTTATTGAGTTCGCGCCTGGCAGCGGCATCGGTGACCAGTTCCAGCGGTTTGAGCAGGCGGCTGACGACCAGCCCTACGAGCAGCCACGACAGCGGAATCAGTGCAGCGACGGGCAGAAGCACGCGCATCGCGGAATTGGTCGCGATTTCGAGTCGCACGTCGGCGGCTTGCGAAACCTGCACGGTGCGGTCGGGATAAATCAGGGTGTAGGCGCGCCATTGCGCGTTACCGGCGACCTGCGGCAGACGCAAGTCGGAAAAACCGGTTCGCGCGGCGCGCGGCAGTGCGAACCCCGGCCGCGAGGAGCGCGCGCCTTCGTCCTTGAGCCAGACCTGGATGACAAAGTCACGCGCTTTCTGTTTATCGTTCTCGCTGCGGAATCGGGCCTGCATCGCCGGCAGCCGGGACCCCTCGTCCACGCTGCCGGCGATTTCTACCAGTTGCCGGTCCAATAAAGTGTTAGCCTCTTGCAGCGCGAGGAAAAACGAGATGCCACCGGTAATGCCGCCCACCAGGGTAAGTAGGCCGACGAGCCAGAGTATGAGCTGTCCCTTAAGCGATTTCATGGCGCGTCAGTCGGGTGTTTGACCACCATCCAGCCTATCCCGCGCACGTTACGAATGATTTCATTGTCGAATTTTTTGCGCAGATAATGGATCAGTACGTCGACTGCATTGTTGCCGACTTCCCGGCTCCACTCGTAGAGATGGGTTTCTATCTGGTGCCGGGAAAAGATGATGCCGGGGCTGTCCACCAGCGCATAGAGCAAGGCGAATTCGCGTGCGGGGAGACGCAATTTTTTCCCCCGGTAACTGACTTCGTGGGTGGCGAGCATCAGGCAGATTTCGCCATTGCCTATCATGGCGGGCGTCTGTTCGCCTGCGCGGCGCAGTATGGCGCGGATTCTGGCCATCAACTCCTTGAACCCGAACGGTTTGACGAGGTAGTCGTCCGCCCCTGACTCAAGCCCCGCGACTCTGTCGTCGATCTCATCCCTGGCCGTAATGATCAGCAAGGGCGTCGTGTCGCCTCGTTCGCGCATGAGTTGCAGGAGTTCCAGCCCGGATTTTTTCGGTAGTCCCAGATCCAGCAATATCAGGCTGTATTTGTTTGCGCTTATCGCACGCTCGCCCTCCGCGCCATCTCGCATCCAGTCCATGGTCATGCCGGCATCGGTCAGTGCGCGGGTCAAACTCTGCCCTATCATGGGGTCGTCCTCGACCAGCAATATATGCTTGATCTCGGACGGCGGGTACGGGCTGGTCGTATCGGCAGCGGGCATAAAAGTATGTTCCATCCTGAAAAAGGTAGCGCCGCCATTTTAGCGTTTATATCCGCCTTTGTGTCCAATTGTCCAGCCCGGGGCTGAAGGCGGCGCGCAGACCGGTCCGGTGGTGCCAGCCTGGGGTGATGAGGCTACTGACGATACCGGCTTGTTTTGGGTATATAATGCGGGTTCTGGTTCTCGGCTGTCCGGGATGCACCGCCAACGAGGAATTAATACGTAGCTCGCGTTCCGCCGTATTTTATCGGGAATTTTATGATACGAAAAAATCCTAGCGGCGATTTGCCGGTTATCCACGAATCCGCCTTTGTCGATCCGACCGCGATTATCTGCGGCAAGGTGTTTATCGGCGCGAACGTATTCATTGGGCCTTACGCAGTCATCCGGGCCGACGAGGTTGACGCACTGGGCGAAATGGAACCCATCGTGATCGGCGCCAACTCGAATATCCAGGATGGCGTAGTCATTCATTCCAAATCGGGGGCGCGAGTACAGATAGGCGAGCATACTTCTATCGCGCACCGATCCATCGTGCATGGCCCGTGCGTGGTCGGCGATGGCGTTTTTATCGGCTTCAACACGGTCTTGTTCAATTGCACGGTCGGCAAAGGTTGCGTGGTTCGGCATAATTCCGTGGTTGAGGGTTGCGACCTGCCGGACGGTTTTCATATTCCCTCAACGACCAACATCCATGTCGATTCCGATCTGAGCAATGTGAAACAGGTTGGTTTCAGCGAAACGGATTTTTCCGAGAGCATAGTGCAGACCAATGTCGATTTGGTCAAAGGTTATAAAAAACTGCAAAACGAATTCTGAGCGCTGCCCTGACCTGTTTCAGGTCGGCTCGGCACGCGTGGCGGGGGTTTTGCGGAACAGGATGTCCCATATGCCGTGACCGAGGCGCATGCCGCGCTGTTCGAACTTGGTTAACGGCCGGTAGGCCGGGCGCGGCGCGTAGTCAGACGCAACGTTGTTCAGGCCGGGTTGCCCGGACAGTACCTGCAATATCTGTATCGCGTAGTCTTCCCAGTCGGTCGCGCAGTGCCAGTAACCGCCGGGCATGAGTTTGCGCGCGATCAATGCGGCAAACGCAGGCTGGATCAATCGCCGTTTGTGGTGTCTCGATTTGTGCCAAGGGTCGGGAAAGAAAATATGTACGCCGCTCAGGCTGTCATCCGCGATCATGTGGCTTAACACTTCCACGGCATCGTGCTGCACGACGCGCAGGTTGGCAAGATTGCGCTGTTCGATCTGGTTGAGCAGGCTGCCTACGCCGGGGCCGTGCACTTCTATTCCGAGATAGTCGTTTTCGGGATGCGCTGCGGCGATCATTGCGGTCGCATCGCCCATGCCGAAACCTATTTCGAGGATTTTCGGCGCGGCACGGCCGAATACCGTGGTCAAATCCAGAGTACGCTCCGAGTAGGGCAGGCCGTAGACGGTTTGCAGTTGTTCCTGTGCGCGCTGCTGGGCGACGGACATGCGCCCCTGACGCAAGACGAAGCTGCGGATAGGGCGGCCGATCAGGCTGGTATTGTCCGTCATTCAGGAGCCGATCACGCCATTGACCGGCGAGGACGGGCTGGCCGTGTAGATTTTTTTGTCCATGCGTCCGGCGAGGAAGGCTTCGCGCCCGGCCTGCACCGCCAGTTTCATCGCTCCTGCCATCCGTAGCGGGTCGCGCGCTCCCGCAATCGCCGTATTCATGAGCACCCCGGCGCAACCCAGTTCCATTGCAATCGCCGCATCGCTTGCCGTGCCAACCCCGGCGTCGACGATTACCGGAACCCGCAGTTCGTTGATGATGATCTGCAGATTCCAGGGATTGAGTATGCCCATCCCCGAACCGATGAGCGAGGCCAGCGGCATGACTGCGACGCAACCCATGGCTTCGAATTGGCGCGCAATAATTGGATCGTCCGAGGTGTAAACCATGACCTTGAAGCCCTCTTTGATCAGAATGTCGGCCGCCTTGATCGTCTCGATGACGTTGGGATACAGGCTTTTCGGATCGCCCAGCACTTCGAGCTTGACCAGATCGTGTCCGTCCAGCAGTTCGCGCGCCAGCCGCAGAGTGCGGACGGCGTCGTCCGCCGTATAGCAGCCTGCGGTGTTGGGCAGATAAGTATAGCGGTCCGGCGGTAATGCATCGAGCAGGCTCGGTTGGCTCGTATCCTGACCCAGATTGGTGCGGCGTATGGCGACGGTCACGATCTGCGCGCCGCTCGCGTCCACGGCACGACGGGTCTCGTCGAAATCCCGGTATTTTCCGGTGCCGACCAATAAGCGCGAGTGGTAAGTCTTCCCGGCAATGATGAGTTCGTCCATGTTGGTTCCAGTCTTGTGATTTTGAAACGAAATTATCCGCCACCGACAGCGCCGACGATTTCCAGGCGGTCGTCGGGCAACAGTGTGGTTGCAGCAAAGGCGCTGCGCGGTACGATTTCGCCGTTGCGTTCTATGGCGATGCGTTTGCCGGCCAGATCGAGTTCGATCACCAGGTCGGCCACGGTAGTGCCAGAGCGCAGCTGTTTGGGCGCGCCGTTGATGGTAAGCTCGATCACCTTCAAATTCCTCGATTATTCGCGTATGATGAGCGTACGATTTTACCACAGCGGGTGTAGTTCAATGGTAGAACGAAAGCTTCCCAAGCTCTAGACGTGGGTTCGATCCCCATCACCCGCTCCATGAATGTTGTTTCCAAATCGCATGGTGGCCCAGAGCCGCCTCGGCGCGCCGTGTTCAGATATAAAAACTATCAAATTTTCAATTTTGTACTAGAATGAGATTCAGTGCCGACGATTGTGGTAACGATTGTTTTTTTCATTTGTTTATATTAGGATAGGCTCCTGCTTGTCGCGAATTGATCTTCGATAATCGGCGCATGCGGTAGAAGGGGAGTGTGGCGCGCGCCCATTGTGTATTGGAGCGGTTACAGGCGAGGGTCGTTAGTCCAGGCGACGGACGCGGAGATTAACATGATGGAAAACAGTCAGCGCAATGTGGTGAATCTGGCTCAGTTCGACAAGAACCGCAAGCTGTTGAGTCCGGCTGAAGTGCTCATGCTGCTCAACGAATGCCGGGATCGATTGATCGGGGCGGTGGAAAAAGTCTGGGGCGAGCGACGCGTGCAAATAGAAGACGATCTGCTCGATCTGGCCGAAAATTCTCCAATGCTGGAAAATCGCAATTGGTATTATCAGGCGCAAGGCTTGTTGCGCAACCGCAGCGAGTCGCTGACCGCCGCATTACGCAGCCAATTTATCGCCAGGGTCGATGTTCAGGTGCGCGGCGTTAATCTCGGTTACGCCGCTATGTCCGAATTTTCGGACGATCTGGACTTGTCTCTCGTCGACGATACCGCATTCGAAGAATCGCTGGCGCTGAGCAAATCCGTATCGCGCATGCAAATGGACGCGGTAGAGGAACTCGCCGCCCTGGAACAGCGGGTCGGGGCGCTTTTGCGTCATCCGCACAACAAAAACGAAGCCAATCCCTTTGCGCCCAAAGAGTTGTGCGAAGCTTTTCTGGCGGCGAGCAAGGAGCTGGAAACGAATTCCAAGGTGCGCGTGATATTGCTGCAACATTTCGATTCGCATATTGCTCCCATATTGCCGCAGGCCTATCAGGCCATCAATCAGTTTCTGGTGACCAAGGGCGTGCTGCCGTCGATCAAGGTAGGCATGAGCGGCGCGCGTGAGCGTCATCGCAACAGCAGGCAAAGCCCGAATGCGGGCCCTGCGAGCGCGATGGGCGCCAATCCAGATGCGGGGGCCGACAACGTCGACGTATTCGCCTTGCTGCAGCAATTGTTGAGCCGGCAGGCGCCGCAGGGGCGCTGGACGATGCACGCCGATGCGGCAGACGGGCAGGAGGGCTCGCAAACGGCGCTGTCTTCCATCAGCGCCGACCAGATTGCGGCTTTAACGCTGCTGCAACGCGGGCAATTCGCGGGCAACGCCTCGATTTCATTCGACCCGGCACTTATTCAGTCCGGGGCGACCAATGTCTTGCGTGACATTCGTGATGCTGGTCTGGTGCAGGCTACAAGTCGGGCCGACGATTTTATTATCGATATCGTCGCGATGTTGTTCGATTATGTGTTCGACGATAAGAATATCCCGGCGGCATTAAAGGCGCTCATCGGCCGCTTGCAAATCCCGGTGCTCAAGGTGGCTATGCTGGACCGGCAGTTTTTTTCAAAAAAAGCCCATCCCGCACGCCGTCTGCTCGACGAAATGGCCAGCGCGGCCGTGGGCTGGACGGAGGTGGGCGAGTATAACGCGGCGCTGTACGCGAAAGTTTCCGATATCGTCCAATCGGTGCTGAACAATTTTGCGGACGATGCGAGTATTTTCGAAGCGCTGTTGCACGACCTGGAAATGTTTGTCGCGACGCATGAAGTGGAAGCCCAAACCGCAGTAAACGAAACCGCTCAGGCGATAGAAATGGCCGAGCGCGCGCAACTGGCTGCCGTTGTCGCGCAAGAGGCCGTGAGTAGCGCGCTCGGCGGCGATATCGGTCTCGACGGGTCGGTCGAGCCGATTTTCCCTGAATTGATTACCGAGTTTGTCCGCGCCACCTGGCAGAGGGTACTGCTGCATGTTTATACTCACGAGGGCGAGCATAGCCCACTCTGGCAGACCAGTCTGAAAACCATGCGCGACCTGTTGTGGAGCGTTACCCCCAAACTCAATACCGAAGACCGGCTAAGGCTGGTCGCCATGTTGCCCGAGTTGCTGAAACAATTGCGCGACGGCATGAATTTGATACAAATTGAGTCTGCGCAGCGCGAGGTGATCTTTTCTGGCCTGGTGTCGTGTCACGCGGTTGCCGTCAAGGCCGGGTTACAGTCTTCGGCCAAATTACCCAGGGTGGATACCGATGCTTATACATCGGCGCTGAAGCCGGCATCGGCGGCGGATGAACCCGACGTCAAGGTTGACGATGACGAGGGCGAGCATTTCGACTTTGCGGTAGATTCGGGAGAGTTGTTCGATGACGACGAATATACCGAACAGGCGCGCGCGCTCAAGAAAGGTATGTGGGTGGAGTTCGCCACACCTGAAGGAGGCAGCCGCCTGGCTCGCTTGTCCTGGGTCAGTTCTTTACGCGGCGTATACCTGTTTACCGATAACCAGGGCCTGAATGCTCTCACCATCGCCTTGCCCAGATTGGCCGCGCGTTTGCGAACGGGCGAGGCGCGCGTGATTAAAACGACTTCGCTGACAGAGCGCGCGGTGGATCGCCTGGTCGGAAAATTACAGGGTCGGGGTCATTAATCGTTTTTGCGTACGTTTTGAATTGTAGGGACAGTCGAGCCGACCTGCAGGTGGTAGATGAGGCTCAAGCGGATATGCAAAAACAGCGGCCAGATACTTCACGTCATGACAACACCGATGCGCCGACACAGATCCAGGAATCGCCTTTTTCCAATACGCGTTCGAGCCGGATCGAGACCGGCTTGCCGTCAATCGTTGTCTGGAACGGTCTTTCTTTTGCGTATTGCACGCTGTCTATGATCAGTGCGAGATGCCCGCCCTGTATCGGGCTGGTTATCAATGCCATGACTGATGTACCGGCAGCTGCAGAGGGAGTGTTATGGTTATCGGGCGCTGCAATGGCGGGCAGGCGCGGCGTACGCAGCGCCGCCAGGACGGGAGTTTGGGCCAGTACTTCCATGCCTACGCGCGTGTTGCCGAGTCGGGCGCGGGATAGCCGCCTGACCACAGCGACTTTCCAGTAATCGTTTTCGTCCTTGACGCCTACCAGGCAGCCCAGGCGCAGCCAGTCGTTGTTGGCGGTGGGGCTGCGGGCCAGATAGCCTTTTGTACTGACGTTTTCTGCTTCCCAGCTTTCGTAAGGCAGTTCTGCAGCCTTGGTCGGCACGGAGCGCTGTTGCTGGCGATTGCGAGTGGTTTCGGTCACAAAACCGTAGAGCTGGATATCGACCATTTCGGCGTACAGCATATTGGCGTCGGCTTCAATCGCAGGTTGCACTGGGGCGTTATGATTTTTTATGGCTGTGCAGATGACATAAAAACCGTGTAGCACATGCAATGTCTTTTTTGTCGCGGTACGCGGGGCTTTGCGGAGTTTGCCGAGATTCCCCGGTGTTAATTGTAATTCGACGTATGCGAGCATTTTGAGGTACTCGGGCGCGCGTGCGTCGATTTCGGGCGATGGGGCGCGTTTTTGAGTTTTTATTTCTTCGCGGGTGCGATGTAGTTGAGCCAGCAAGGGGCTTGCATCCCAACAGCGCGAGGTGTCTGGGTAGGGTCGGTCGGTGACGGCTTCGACCCCGGAAGATTGGGCCAGATCGATGACGAAATGATGGCGGGGCAGGCAGGGAGCGGGCTCGATTTCGAGCAGATGCACCCACTTTAGCAGCCAGATATCGGCCATTTCGATTTGTCTCGCCGGCAACGCGCTCGGGTGCATCTGGGCGAGCAGCAATGCACGAACGAACTGATGGACGCATTTGGATTCGCCGCCAGGGTAGAGCGGCAGAAGCTGATTTGCAAAGCCGGACGCCTCGCTCATCCGGTAGACTTGATGCAATAAACGCCAGAGATCCTCGTCGGGCCTGTCGTAATGAATGAATCGCCATTTAAATAAATTGCCAAGATTATTCAGCATGCGCAAAGTGATTTGCGGCTGCAAGGCGCCCGGTGTTTTGAGTTCCGGATCGGCCGTATCCGGATTAATGCCGCTGTAGTAGGCGAACGTGATTTCGCGGTAATAGGTATAAATACTGTGCCAAAGCCGGGCTTCCATGGCGGTGGACATGCGGGAATTGCGTAAATATTGCGTGCATAACTGGCTCAACAGCGGCTGGCTATAATCGTCAATGCAGGCGAGGACTTCAAGACGGTCATGGTCGGCGTGGGGGGGCTGGGAGCGCAGCCGAGTCAGTGTGCTCGTAATCTGTTCCTGAGTGGCGGCGATGTCGATGTTGGGCAACTCGCTCAGCCACGCCAATACCGATTTTTTGTTGGCAAAGGGATCCCGCTTGAGCTTGCTGATATTAAAAAGCGATAGTTTATCAAACATATTCGACCATTCCCCGTGATCAAATGCAGCAAGTCTTGTTGTCGATTGAGGAGCTATGATTGTTTTTATCAAACCGCCTGTTTTTGCGCCTTCCCCGATCAGGCTTTTTTGGCGATGGCGTGCTCCGACTGATTGTGTATCCATTGTGCCACAGAAGCGAGAGCGACAGGCAAACGTGACGGATCGCTTCCACCGGCTTGCGCCATATCCGCCCGCCCGCCACCCTTGCCGCCGATCTGCAGGGCGACGAAATGGGCTAATTCTCCTGCTTTGAACACATCCGTCTGGTCGGCCGAAACGCCTACGATCAGGTTTACTTTGGCGTCTTGCGTGGTCGCCAGGACTATGACGGAGGAGCCGAGTTTGGGTTTGAGCCTGTCCATGGCCTCGCGCAAAACCTTGTTGTCGGCGGATTCCAGCGTGGCCGTCAGAACCATGATATCGTCAATGCGTACGGCTTGAGCTATTAAATTATCCAGTTGATAGGAAATGAGTTTCGATTTTAATTTATTGAGTTCTTTTTCCTGTGTTTTCGCGTGGTCCAGCAGTTGCCCGATTTTTTGCGGAAACTCCTGTACGGGCGTTTTCAGCAATCCGGCCATCTCGCCGATCTGGCGCTGCTGCTGTTGCATAAAGACAATGGCTAGTGCGCCGGTAACGGCCTCTATCCTGCGTATTCCCGAGGCGACTCCGGATTCGGCAATGATTTTGAACAGGCCCAAATCGCCGGTGCGCGGTACGTGAGTGCCGCCGCATAGCTCGGTGGAAAAAGCGCCCATGCCGACGACTCGCACCTCGTCACCGTATTTTTCGCCGAACAGCGCCATGGCGCCGTGCGCGATCGCGTCGTCATAACTCATCAACTCGGTCGCGACTGGTACATTGCGGCGAATCTCGGCGTTGACCAGTTCTTCGATCTGTACAAGCTGTTCAGGTGTGACGATGTCGTTATGCGCGAAATCGAAACGTGCTTTGTCCGCGTCGACCAGCGAGCCTTTTTGCGTTACGTGAGTGCCCAGCACAGCGCGTAGCGCGGCATGGAGCAAATGAGTGGCGGAGTGGTTGGCGGCTGTCCGCGCCCGGTTTTCGGCATCGACAGTCGCGTGTATGGCATCGCCCATGCGTAACTCGCCGCGACTCAACATGCCGCTGTGCCCGTATACATCCGCCTGGATCTTTTGCGTGTCGTACACCTGAAATTGCGTGTTCGCGCTGGTCAGCTCTCCACTGTCGCCGGCTTGTCCGCCCGACTCTGGATAAAACGGGGTTCGGTCGAGCACAATGACGGCGGTGTTGCCTTCAGTTATGCGCTCGACGGGGATGCCATCGCGATAGATGGCGAGGATAGTCGCCGCGCAACTTAACTGTTCGTAGCCCTGAAACTGGGTAGTCGAGCCTTGGTATGGCAGGTTGCTGTGCATGGTGAATTTGCTCGCGCTACGGGCGCGTTTGCGTTGCGCGTCCATGGCCTGCTCAAAGCCGGCCATATCGACGCTGAAACCGCGCTCGCGGCCGATGTCGGCGGTCAGGTCCACCGGGAATCCGTAGGTATCGTAGAGCTTGAACGCGCTTTCGCCGTCCAGCACGCGATTGCCGCCGGACATTGCCTGTTCGAGCACGCTCATGCCGTATTCCAGAGTTTCGGCAAAGCGTTCTTCTTCCTGTTTCAGCGTTTGTGAAACGCGCTCCTGCGCTGCCACCAGTTCCGGATAAGCGGCGCCCATCACGAGGACGAGATCCGCGACCAGGCGGTAGAAAAAAGCGTGTTTCTGCCCTAGCTTGTAACCGTGGCGGATGGCGCGCCGGATGATCCGGCGCAGCACGTAGCCGCGGCCTTCATTGCTGGGAATGACGCCGTCGGTAATGAGGAAAGCGCAGGCACGAATATGGTCGGCGATCACCTTGAGCGAATCGTGGCTCAAGTCGGCGGTTTCGGTCACGCGCGCTGCTGCGGTGATCAGGGCTTGAAATAAATCGATTTCATAGTTGCTGTGGACATGCTGCATGACCGCAGAGATGCGTTCCAGACCCATGCCCGTATCGACCGAAGGTTTGGGCAGCGGTTGCAGCGCACCGGTCTCGTCGCGGTTGAACTGCATGAATACCAGATTCCAGATTTCGATGTAGCGGTCGCCGTCTTCCTCTGCCGAGCCGGGCAAGCCCCCGGGGATTTCTGTGCCGTGGTCGTAAAAAATTTCGGTGCACGGGCCGCAGGGGCCGGTATCGCCCATCTGCCAGAAGTTATCCGAACCGCCGCCGGTTTTATCGCCGATACGAATCACCCGCTCTGGGGCCAGACCCATTTCCGTAGTCCAGATGCCAAACGCTTCGTCGTCGGTGTGATAAACCGTGACCCACAGTTTTTCTTTGGGAATGGCCAGTTCCAGAGTCAGAAATTCCCAGGCAAAGCGGATGGCGTCGGCCTTGAAATAATCGCCAAAGCTGAAATTGCCGAGCATTTCAAAAAAAGTATGATGTCTGGCGGTATAACCTACGTTTTCCAGATCGTTATGCTTGCCTCCCGCGCGCACGCAACGCTGCGAGCTGGCCGCGCGCACGTAGGCGTGGGATTCGCGGCCGAGAAACACATCCTTGAACTGAACCATGCCTGCGTTCGTAAAAAGCAGGGTGGGGTCATTACTCGGAATCAATGAGCTAGACGCAACGGTGGTATGGCCGTGGCGAGCGAAAAAATCGAGAAAACGCTGGCGGATTGCGCTACTTTTCATGGTGGCGTAGTGATTGTATGGACAGGACAATCGCTATTTTAACGTGAATAGGTAATAAATTCATCTTATAAGCAAAATGGCCGCATTAAGCCGCCATTTTGTGTGGCAGAACAACAAAAATCAGACAGCGTAGCCCGGATTTTTGCTGACTCCGATGATTTTTGGCATATTGAGCGGACGCGGCTTGACGACTTTAATATCGCGCAGATAGCCTGCAACCACTTCCCAGATCGGTGTGCCGGTCGCACCTTCGCTGACCGGAGCCCAGCCCGCGACTTTATAGGTGCGGCTGGCGTCGACAGGCTTGCCCTTGAGCGTCATGTTGCCGATGCGCTTGCCGATTTCGTTGCCGGGGGTGACCGTGTACTGAATCCCGCCGACCCGCACCATATCGCAGCCTTGCTGGTAGTACGGGTCGCTGTTGAAGAGATTGTCGCAGACGTCCTCCATGATGTTCTTGATTGTGGCACCGGTCATTTCGGTCAGGGTGGTGGCCGGATAGGTGATTGCAGTCTGGTCCATCAGCCTGTCCATGGTGATGACATCCCCCGGCAGCAGGCTGGTGCCCCAGCGGAATCCAGGCGAGAATCCGACATCCGCGCCTTTGACCGTCATCAGCGCGTCGAGGATGAGTTGATCGAAGGTGCCGTTGAAATTGCCGCGCCGGTATAATACTTCTTCGGTGACAGCGAGCGGCTCGTTCAGCTTGTCGGCAAACGGAGCGCGCGTTTTATCAATGTACGCGGCCATTTTCGGGTCGGCGGGAATCAGGTTGGAGAAGATCGGCAACAGGCGATAATGCCAGGCCGCGATTTTGCCGTTTTTTACATCGAAGTCCATGACGCCCAGGAATTTGCCGTTGGAACCCGCATTGGTCACCAAAGTCGTGCCTTTGGCGTTGTTGACCTGGTAGGGGTGCGGTATGCCGTCGTGAGTATGGCCGCCGAAAATCGCGTCTATTCCCGTCACGCGGCTGGCCATTTTGATATCCACGTCCATGCCGTTGTGCGATAGCAGCACCACGACCTGTGCACCTTTGGCCCGCGCTTCGTCGACGGTCTTCTGCATATGGTCTTCCTGGATGCCGAAAGTCCAGTCGGCTACCATGTAGCGCGGATTGGAGATCGGCGTGTAGGGGAAAGACTGGCCAATCACGGCAACCTGCACGCCGTTGATCACTTTCATGACGTAGGATTTGAATACCGGGTCGCCGAAATCGCTGGTGGTAATGTTTTGTGCGACGAATTCGATATTGCCTTTAAAATCATTGTCGACGATGTGCTTGACGCGTTCTGCGCCGTAAGTAAATTCCCAATGACCGGTCATGACATCGACGCCCAGCAATTTGCTCGCGTCGACCATGTCCTGCCCCTTGGTCCATAACGCGGTGGCGGAACCTTGCCAGGTGTCGCCGCCATCGAGCAGCAGAGAGCCGGGGCGCGCGCCGCGAATGTTGTCCACCAGGGTTTTGAGATGCGCAAAACCGCCGACTTTACCGTAAGTGCGGGCCGCAGCCTGAAAGTCCAGATAAGTAAAGGCATACGCTTCGCGGGTTCCGGGGCGAACGCCGTAGTATTTCAAAAAGTATTCGCCGACCAGGTGCGGCGGTCTTCCAAACGCGCTGCCAACACCGATATTGACGTTAGGTTCGCGGAAGTAAATCGGCAATAACTGTGCATGACAGTCGGTCATATGCAGTAGCGATACGTTGCCGAATTTCGGCACGTCGTAAAAGTCGGAAGGCGTGTCGCCCGCCAGGACCTGCGGGCTGTCGATTGCCATCCCTGAAGCCGCTGCAACAGCGAGCAATTGTAAGAATTCGCGCCGGTTCATCATGGTGTGCTGTTCCTCGTATAATTATTTGTGAATTGTTTTTTCTGGTGATTTTAATGCCTATTTCCTGAATACCGAGGCATGCAGAGGCAAGCCGTTGCTGAGGTAGGAATAAAAATATTCCAAGTTGTTATATTCCGTTCCGCCGATAGCAAAAGGCTGGGCGCGTAATGCCTTGTCGCATCCCGCGAAGCGCGCCTGCAAGGTCACGAGACTGTCTGCACCGCGGAATACCGGCCAGTGCGTGGCTTGACCGATCACCGGTGAGAGCAGCTCGGAGCGGTAGCGTTCGCCTGCGCCCATGACATGACAGCTGGCGCAGGAGAAACCGAGCTGGCCGCGCCGCGCGTAAAACAGCTTTTTGCCCAGATCGTACGCGCTCTGGGCTGCGGCTCCGTTGACTTTGATGTTCATCAACATCCCGTCCGACAAGCTGCGTGCATAAGCTGTCAGCTTGCCCATGGTCGTTGCGTCGCCGTAGCGATACGCAGGTTCGCCATTCGCGACACGGCAAGCATTGATCGCCATTTCAAAAGTGACCACCTTGGCGCTTTGGTCATCGAAGTAGGGATAATCGCCAACGATGTTTTTCCCGCCGCGAGGGAAGCAACTGGCATAGGTTTTACCGTTTTTAAACGGCGTATCCCACATTTGCTTCGCTTCGTCCAGCGTAGTGCCAAACGGCGGAAAATCCATGATGCTGTTGTATTGCGACATGGCGTCGGGGTCGAACGCCAGCGCTCCGTAAACGTACTTGTCGAGCGGGATGGACGGAAATTTGGCGCTGAAATAGTTGATCAGGTTTTGCCTGTCCTGCGCGGGCGTGGCGTCCGCTGCGGAGATGACCAGGCACAAACTCGCGGCTGTTATCGCTGCCAATAAGTTTTTCACTCCGCCGTCGCGTATCTTGAAGGCCACCGGGATTCAGCTGATTACCGCGTCGGCGGAGTTGGTCTCGCCCATGTTGTCTTTCCAGCTTACATTGACCTTGTCGCCGGCCTTGGGGCCTTTGACCTTGAAATGCAGGTAGGGGTTTTTGGCAATGGCGCTGCTCCAGTCGGCTTGCAGTACCACGACGCCATTGACGGTGGCGGTCACTTCGTTAATAAAGTGGGCGGGAATCTTCTCGCCCGTTTTGGCGTTCTTGCGTAGCCCGGTTTCCATGGGGTGATTCATCAGTACCTGGATGTCGGCGATGTCGCCGGACATCGTTGCGCGCATTTTTATTGCTTCTGCCATGATTATTCCTTTTAATTCCGTAATGAGAGATCGAGCATGTCAACGTAGCGACGGATCAGCCGCCGCAGCCGCCCATCGTCACCTTGACTTCCTTGACGGCGGTGTAGAGCTTGCCGCCGGCGGTCACGACGGCGCGCACGTTCGAGGTTTTGGCCATTTTGATACGCGTGGCGATAAAAGGCAGCGTCCCGTCGGAGAGATTGAAACTTGCAATCAGCGGATTAGGGTTTTTTTCGGCGAGGATGGAAATGTTGGTCGTGTCGGCAATATTGCTGGTGACTTCAACCGGTACCACGGCGCCGTTTTCTGCGATGTCAGGGGCTTTCACGATAATGTCATGACTCTCGGTTGCCGATTCCGCATCCATGCCTTTGAGGGCATCGGCGAGCGTTTTGGCGCTGAAAGCGGCGGTGTTCCGCGCCGCCAAGGCATTGCCGCTTATGAGGCTGGTCGTGACGGCAAGCGCGGCTGCAGCGCTGGCGCTTTTTAAAATGTAACGGCGCAACAAATTCATTTATTTCTCCTGATTAATCATTATGGACGAACGGAAAACCAGTCAAAGGCCATCGACAAAGTCGGTAATTTTGTCGATTTCTTCTTCCGTCAAAATTTTGTTTTTGCCAAACGGCGGCATGACGGTGGCAGGATTGTTCACCATCGGATTCCAGATTTCTGCACGCAACCGAGCTTTGTCACGGTAGCGCGCCTGCATGGCAACGAGAGGAGGCCCCATGGTGCCGGGAGCTTCGGCGTCGGACTGTTCTGGCATGGCGTGGCAAGCCAGGCAATTGCCTTTGTCGCTGTCGTAGGCGAGTTGTTTGCCGGTTTCGGGCGTGCCCGTCCCCGCACTCGCTGCATTGATCATGCCTAGTCCGCAGACGAGACCGGCAACAAAAATCAATGACGCGTGGTTACACATGTCATCCTCCGTTTTTTTATTTAAGCGTCGACAAAGTCCGCGCTTGTTTTTTCGGATTTGATGAGGCACACTCAAACCCAAGTTGCAAGAGCATAAAACAAAAATTGCGCAAATCCAAGTAGGGCGCAGTGATTTTTTGAAATTGCGGAGTATAGAGGCCGCCGATAATCTCTTTCCGTAACGGGCTGTCAACGAGGATGATTTTCTGGCGAAGGGATAATAATGGATGCGCAAGCAGAGTCGGCGGGTCTGGCCGACAACTCGGGCAATGCCGTCCAGAGACTGTTGCGGCACTACCCCAAGTCGTTTCTGAAGCTGATTCTCATCGGTTTTCTGCTTGTTGCGTTGCCGCTGATTCTGGCGCTTGTTTACAGCGCCATGTCCATCGACCGGCTGGCCGAGCAAAGCCGTAAAACGGTGTATCAGGCCGAGCAGATCGCGCACGGCAGTCGCGTGCTGGTCGATGAAGTCGCCGCGATGGAGCGCAGCGTCAGGCTGTCGCTGATACTGGGTGACGCGTCCCTGCTTGACGGCTATCGCCGCGCGCACGCCGATTTTGAGACGACGGCGACCGGTCTCGCCGCGTTGTCGCTGAGTGTCGATCAGGAGCAGCGGCTGACCGCGCTTCGCGCTGCGGAGACGCTGATTTTCCAGAAAGTGGCTAGCGACCATCGGTCGCCCGACGTATTGCGCAGCGCGGTGGTCGATTTCGTTCCACTGCGGGATGCGGCGCGGAATTTCCTCGATCACGGTCTGGCGCCCATCGAGCGCGAAGTCAACGCAATGCAGGAAATGGCGGTTCGGGCGCGGCAAATTGTCGTTTGGCAACTGCTGGCGCTGATCCCATTCGCGATTTTGCTGGCTTTGGGTTTTTCCGTGCTGATAGCGCGACCGATACGTCAGATCGACGCGGCCATTCGCCATATGGGTCAGGGCGAGCTGTCGAAGCCGGTGATTGTAGAGGGGCCTCTGGATTTGAGGCGGCTGGGGGACAGGCTGGACTGGATGCGACAACGCCTGCTGGAGCTCGAAGAGCAAAAAACCCGGTTTCTGCGTCATATTTCGCACGAGCTCAAGACGCCGCTGACCTCGATTCGCGAGGGCGCCGATCTGCTCGCGGACGGCGTGGTCGGCGATCTTAGCGTAGCGCAGCAGCATGTGGCGAAAATACTGCTCAGTAACAGTGTACAATTACAAAAACGCATCGAAGATCTGCTGAACTACAGCGCGATTCAGACCGAAAAATCGATACTGGTCGGGCATCAGGTGGCGCTCAGGCAGATTCTGGATGCGGTATTGCGGGATCAGGATCTCGCCATCATGAACAAGGGCTTGCAAATCAGCATCGTTTGTCCGGATATGGCAATTGAGTGCGATGAACAGAAAATCAGAATCATAGTGGACAACCTTTTATCCAATGCAATCAAATTTTCTCCGCCCGGCGCGCGCATAGAAATCAGCGCAAGTCAGGCGGACAACCACGTTTATCTGGATGTGGTTGACGCGGGGCCGGGTGTCGATGCGACGGACAGAGATAAAATATTCGATGCGTTCTATTGTGGCCAACGCGCCCCGTTGAGCCATGTCAAGGGTACGGGTCTCGGTTTGTCCATTGCGCGCGAATATGTGCTTGAGCATGGCGGGACCCTGGAACTTGTCCCGCAGGCGGGTAATGGCGCGCATTTTCGCGTCACGCTGCCGGCGACCAATCTGGCGCATGCGTCATGAGTGCATTCGGCGCAAGATTATTGACGGCACTGGCGGCAATCGCACTGTCCGCGATGCTCGGCGCGTGTGCGAGCGTGCCCGCCCACCC
>DAICZK010000119.1 GCA_027311185.1 Sulfuriferula sp. | reverse complement strand
CTGCATGAGCCAGGTTTTGACCTTGGCGCGCAATATGCCCTCGCGATTCCGCGAACCCAGACCTTTGCCGTGAATAATGCGCACACAGCGCAAGTCGTGTTTGCGGCAATGCGCCAGAAAGCCCGCAACGGCGAGCCGCGCTTCGGTACTGATCATGCCGTGCAAATCCAGTTCTGCCTGCAACACCCAGTGACCGCGCCGCATCTTGCGCAAGGTGTCGCGACGCAGTCCCGCGCGCAGAAACACCAGCTCTTCGCCCGATTCGACGCCATCGTCCCAGGCGATATGATCGGACAGGCTGTCCGTCAGCACCTGCTGCTCGTCGCGCAACAGGCTTTTGGGAATCGCGGCAGGCAGTACCGGACTGGGTTCTATGCGGCCCTGACTTGCGATCGGGCGCGCATCGCCGACCGCGGCGCGAAACAACGCAACCTCGTCGGGGCTGAGCGGTGCGGCTGCGCGATGGGCCATGACAATTTATATTATTTCGCCAGATTTTCCAGATAACGGTCGACATCAAGCGCTGCCATGCAGCCTGTCCCGGCACTGGTAATCGCTTGCCGGTAAATATGATCCTGTACGTCTCCGGCGGCGAATACCCCTGGAATATTGGTGGCCGTCGCATTGCCCCGGTTACCGCCCCGGGTGATGATATAACCGCCTTCCATTTCGAGCTGATCGACAAACAGATCGGTGTTGGGTTTATGGCCGATCGCGATGAACACGCCAGTCAGCGCCACATCGCGCGTGCTGCCGTCCTGCACGGATTTGATCCGCATTCCTGTCACCCCGGTTTTATCGCCCAGCACTTCCTGCAGTTCGGAGTTCAGCGCGAGACTGATCTTGCCCTCCGCCACCTTGGACATGAGGTTATCGATGAGGATTTTTTCGGATTTGAATTTGTCGCGCCTGTGCACCAGCGTCACGTGCCGGGCGATATTGGCGAGATACAAAGCCTCCTCAACCGCGGTATTACCGCCGCCGATAACGGCAACATCCTGATTGCGATAAAAGAAACCGTCGCACGTCGCGCAACCGGAAACGCCTTTGCCCATGAACGCCGCCTCCGACGGCAAGCCCAGATACATCGCCGAAGCGCCGGTGGCGATGATCAGCGCGTCGCAGGTATAGGTCGCCTGATCGCCGATCAGCACCAGCGGTTTTTCGCCCAGTTTGGCGGTATGGATGTGATCGAAAATAATCTCGGTATTAAACCGGCGCGCGTGTTTTTCGAGCCGTTCCATGAGTTCGGGTCCCTGCACTCCGTCGACGTCGCCAGGCCAGTTGTCGACCTCGGTCGTCGTCATCAGCTGCCCGCCCTGAGCCATGCCGGTGATCAGCACCGGATTGAGATTGGCGCGCGCGGCGTAAACAGCCGCTGCGTAACCGGCGGGGCCCGAGCCTAAAATCAGTACCCTCGAATGTTTGACTTCTGCCATGCTTGTATGCGCTCCAGATAAATTAAACCGACCTAAACAGGAATTATTGTAGAAATTCTAACAGGATTAAGCCATGCTTTACCAAGCTTCACGTTATAATTTTTACTTCAATTTCATTATCGGTCTCGTTGCCGAGTTCTTATCCTGACATGTTCACTCCCCGACGCCGTACCGGCGCATCGCCGCGCAAGCCGCTTCCGCCCAAGCTGGTCAAACTAGTGCGCGAAACCGGCTGGCTTTTAGGCGGCCTGATCGCCATTGCGCTTGGCCTCGTACTGGCCAGCCATTCGGCGACAGATCCGGGCTGGTCGCACAGCAGCAAAGCCGCTATCGCCAACCTCGGCGGCACGCTAGGCGCCTATACGGCCGATATTCTGCTCGCCTTGTTCGGCTATTCCGCCTGGTGGTGGGTCGTGCTGGCTGGTTTCGGCACCTGGCGCAGCTATCATAGCCTGCAAACCGAGCAGCAAGACACTCCCGATCACCGCCCCGCACTCATTCACGGCGCAGGGTTTGCCTTGTTACTGGTCGCCAGTTGTGCGCTGGAGTCGGTTCGGCTGCACAGTCTGGACGCCAGACTGCCGGAGCAGGCCGGAGGCATCGTCGGCACTCTGGGCGGCGACATCGCCATGCAGATACTGGGCTTCACCGGCGGAACCGTCGCGCTGCTGGTATTGATCGCGCTGGGCTGGAGCCTGTTCAGCGGCATTTCCTGGCTGGCTGTCGCGGAATCCACCGGCGCTGCGATCGAGAATGGCGGTTCCCGACTGCTGCGCCTGTGGGCCAATTTGCGCCTCAAACGCGCCGGCGCCGAAGCGACACGCCGTCGCGACGAAGTCGTGCAGGTACAAAAGCAGCGCATGGCGCAACACGAGCCGGTCATCATTGAAACGCCGTCGCCCACGATCATCAAATCGGTGCGGGTGGAAATCGAAAAACAGGCGCCGCTGTTTGCGGAAATGCCCGATTCGCCGCTGCCTCCGCTCCATTTGCTCGATGCCGCAAGCCCGCCGGTAGAGAGCCTGGCCACCGAAACGCTGGAGTTTACCTCGCGCCTGATCGAGCGCAAGCTCAACGAATTCAACGTGCAGACGCGCGTCGTCGCTGCGTTGCCGGGCCCCGTCATCACCCGTTACGAAATCGAGCCGGCGTCAGGCGTCAAGGGCAGCCAGATTCTCAACCTCGCCAAGGACCTCGCGCGCTCCCTCTCAGTCGTGAGCATACGGGTGGTCGAAACCATCCCCGGCAAAACCGCCATGGCGCTCGAAATCCCGAACCCCAAACGCGAAATCGTGCGCCTGTCGGAAATCCTCGAAGCCAAAATCTACCACGACACCAGCAGTCCGCTTACGATGGCAATGGGCAAAGACATCGCCGGCAATCCGGTAATCGCCGATCTGGCGCGCATGCCACATGTGCTGGTGGCGGGAACCACCGGTTCGGGCAAATCGGTGGCAATCAATGCGATGATTTTGAGTCTGCTGTATAAGGCCGACGCCAGCCAGGTCCGGCTCATACTGGTGGACCCGAAAATGCTGGAACTGTCGGTGTACGACGGCATTCCGCATCTCCTCACCCCGGTCGTGACCGATATGCGCCAGGCTGCCGCGGCGCTTAACTGGTGCGTAGGCGAAATGGAACGCCGCTACAAACTCATGTCGGCGCTCGGAGTGCGTAATCTGGCGGGCTACAACCAGAAATTGCGCGACGCCAGAAAATCCGGCTCGCCGATCACGCATCCATTCAGCCTCAACCCGAGCGAACCCGAACCGCTGGAAGAATTGCCGCTGATCGTGGTGGTGATCGACGAGTTGGCCGACCTGATGATGGTCGTCGGCAAGTCGGTCGAGCAGCTCATCGCCCGGCTGGCGCAAAAAGCCCGCGCGGCAGGCGTGCATCTGATACTCGCCACCCAGCGTCCGTCGGTAGACGTCATCACCGGCCTGATCAAGGCGAATATTCCCACCCGCGTCGCCTTTCAGGTCTCCAGCAAGATCGATTCGCGCACCATACTCGACCAGATGGGCGCCGAGGCATTGCTGGGTCAGGGCGACATGCTCTACCTGCCGCCCGGCACCGGTTACCCGCAGCGCGTGCACGGCGCCTTCGTCGCCGACCACGAGGTGCATCGGGTGGTCGACTACCTCAAAAGCCTGGGTGAGCCCAATTATATCGAAGGCATACTCGACACGCCCGAAGACGACGAGAACAAAGGCGAATCCGGCTCAGGCGACGCGGAATCCGACCCACTCTACGACGAAGCCGTCGCCCTTGTCCTCAAAACGCGCCGCCCGTCGATTTCCGCAGTGCAACGACATTTGCGCATAGGCTATAATCGCGCTGCTCGACTCATCGAGACCATGGAACAGGCCGGCCTCGTTACCCCGATGCAGAACAACGGCAACCGCGAAGTCATCGCGTCACACCATACTTAGGGCTCGTTAATGAATAACCTGAATGCACGCCGGGGTCATACACCCACGCCCCGGTTGATCTTACTCTTCGCCGTCCTCCTGGTTTACGCTACGGCCGGCCATGCCGACGGCATCGCAGCACTGCACGCTTTCATCGCCGATACCCAGACCGCTCAAGCCAACTTCAGCCAGACCGTGCTCAGCAAACAGGGTGTCGCCAAACAGCAATCCAGCGGAACGATGAAATTCTCCCGCCCCGGCAAATTCCGCTGGACTTACCTGACCCCGTTCAAGCAGATCATCGTCGGCGACGGCAAACAAATCTATCTGTACGACCTGGACCTCGAACAGGTCACGATCAAGCACTACGACACCACCCTGGGCAGCAGCCCCGCCGCGCTGCTGGCCGGCAGTAACGCCATCGAGAAATTTTACGCGCTCAAGGATATCGGCGAGCATGACGGGCTGACATGGCTGGACGCCACGCCCAAAGACCCGGACAGCACATTCAAGTATATCCAGCTCGGTTTCGATCAGCACACCCTGGTCGAAATGAAAATCCTCGACAACTTCGGACTCACTACACTGCTCAAGTTAAGCCAGATGGAGCGCAATCCGAAACTGCCGGCCGATACCTTCAAATTCGTCCCCCCGGCCGGCGTAGACGTGCTATCCGACAGCAAGTGAGCCGGGATTTATTTCATCAGGCCATTAATACCCAGCCGCTAGCCGAGCGCCTGCGCCCGCAGACCTTGAACGAAGTCGTAGGCCAGAGCCATTTGCTCGGCCCGGGCAAACCGTTGCGCATGGCGTTTACGATAGGCAAACCGCATTCGATGATTTTGTGGGGCCCGCCGGGGGTAGGCAAAACCACGCTGGCGCGGCTCACGGCGGACGCTTTCGATTGCTCGTTTATCGCGCTGTCGGCCGTATTGGCGGGGGTGCGAGAAATCCGCGCCGCACTCGACGCCGCCCAGCAGACGCTGGCGGCGCATGAACGTCATACGA
>DAICZK010000118.1 GCA_027311185.1 Sulfuriferula sp. | reverse complement strand
ATTCAGCACCGCGCAAACCAGTCCGGAAAACCGCAATTACCACGCGCCGTATCAGACCAGTATTGCACCCGGCATCGCCCAGCCGACCGGTTTTTATGAATTGCTCACGCGCGACGCGCCCGCTCGCGCGCCAGCTGCCGATGTCGCCGAGCACCACCCGCTAGGCTACGCGGTCGGCCAGATCCACGGCATCTACATTCTGGCGCAAAATAAAACCGGTTTGATCCTGGTGGACATGCACGCGGCGCACGAACGCGTCATGTACGAAAAACTCAAAACCGCGTTCGATCAACGCAGCATGGCGAGCCAGCCGCTGCTGATTCCCATCACGCTCAAAACCGATGCGCTCGATGTCGCCACCGCCATTGAACACGCCGGGATGCTGGCGGAAATCGGCTTGGCCATGACCCCGCTGTCGCCGACCGACCTTGCCATACGCGCGCTACCGCAGTTATTGCAACAGGCCGACGCAACCCAGCTCGCGCGCGATCTGCTGCGCGAGTTGCGCCAGTCCGGAGCCAGCCGCGCGCTGACCGAATATCGCAACGCGCTGCTCGGCACCTTGGCGTGCCATGGCGCAGTGCGCGCCAATCGCCAGTTAAGCATTACCGAAATGAACGCGCTGCTGCGCGACATGGAGACCACCGAGCGCGCCGACCAGTGCAATCATGGCCGCCCGACCTGGTTCCAGATCAGTCTGGCCGAACTCGATAAAATGTTCATGCGCGGCAAATAATCGGCAATAACAACAAGGTATCCGCGCCGGTATCTGTTATAATCCGACACTTCGTTATGTGTACTCCAGTCCTCACATAACGCTTCCGGTTTATTCTTTATCTTCTGCCTGCCATGGACTGGTGTTGCTTTATTGCCGACAACAGGCCGACCTACTATCAGGAAATCTATGTCCTTTGCTACTCTTGGCTTATCACCAGCCATCGTTCGTGCTGTTACCGAACGCGGTTACACCGAACCCACCCCCATTCAGGCGCAAGCCATTCCCGTCATTCTCGCCGGCACCGATCTCCTCGGCGGCGCGCAGACGGGAACCGGCAAAACCGCCGGTTTCGTTCTACCTATCTTGCACCGCCTGACCGAACACCCTGCCGCCCACACCACAGCGGGCCGCGCGCCGATACGCGCGCTGATTCTGACGCCTACCCGCGAACTCGCGGCGCAGGTAGAGGAGAGCGTGCGCGAATATGGCAAGCACCTGGCGCTCAAATCAATGATGATGTACGGCGGCGTGAACATTAACCCGCAGATTCAGAAACTGCGCGGTCAGGTCGATATTCTGGTCGCGACGCCGGGCCGCCTGCTCGATCATGCGCAGCAAAGAACAGTCGATCTGTCGCATATCGAAATCCTGGTGCTAGACGAAGCCGATCGCATGCTGGATATGGGCTTTATCCGCGACATCAAGAAAATCATGGCCATGCTGCCTAAAAAACGCCAGACCCTGTTATTCTCGGCGACATTTTCCAACGAAATCAAAACGCTGGCTGACAGCCTGCTCATCAGCCCGGTGACCGTAGAAGTTGCCAGACGCAACACCACCAACGAACTCATCGCGCAAAAAGCCTATGGCGTGGACCGCGAGCGCAAGCGCGAACTGCTCACCCACCTGATCAAGGAAAACAACTGGTTTCAGGTGCTGGTATTCACGCGCACCAAACACGCGGCCAACCGCCTGGCCGAAAACCTCGACAAGGACGGCATTCCCGCGATGGCGATACACGGCAACAAAAGCCAGGCAGCGCGCACGCGAGCATTAAAGACATTCAAGGACGGAACCTTGCAGGTACTCGTCGCCACCGACATCGCGGCGCGAGGCATCGACATCAGCGAATTGCCCCATGTGGTCAATTTCGAGCTGCCCAACGTTGCGGAAGATTACGTGCACCGGATCGGCCGCACCGGCCGCGCCGGCAGCCAGGGCGAGGCGACTTCGCTGGTGTGCGTCGACGAGATCAAGCTGCTGACCGCCATCGAACGGCTGACCAAAAGCCAGATTCCGCTGGAAACCCTGCCCGGTTTTGAAATCGACCCGCGCATCCAGCCAGAACCCATTCTGAATCGCAGCCAGCCCGGCAACGCCAGCCCGGGCAGACAAGCCAGGCCGGCAGCCAAGACCGGCAACCGCCCCTCCACCCACGACTATGCGCGCGTAGCACCCGCGCACCGTAGCGGAGGCCGCGGGCGTTAATAGTCCTGCCCGGTGATGCGTGTCGAATCAATGACCAGCCGCCGCTCGGCTTTTTAATCAGTACAGGGTGTCTCCAGATCATGCTTGCCCGCCTTAACCACCGTATCGCACTGGCGTTTATTCACGATCTCGCTGCGGCGGGCATCGCCTGGTTGCTGGCGTACTGGCTGCGCTTCAATCTGAACATCCCAGCGCAATATTGGTCAGCCGCAGTCAGCACACTGCTGTGGGTCGTACCTATCCAGGGCTTTGCCTTCTGGCGCTTCGGTCTGTATCGCGGCATCTGGCGTTTTGCCAGCCTGCCCGACCTGCGGCGCATACTGATGGCGGTGGGATTGTCGGCTTTGCTCATTGCGCTGATACTGTTCATGTTTCGCATCCATGCCGTAGTGCCGCGTTCAGTTCTGTTGCTCGATCCGGTATTGCTGCTGCTGCTGATGGGCGGCAGCCGCCTGCAGTATCGGGCATGGAAAGAACACAAGTTCAGCCTGCTCGCGCATGAACGCGAGCCGCTGATCATCCTCGGCGCGGGCAGTGCGGCGGCTTCTCTGGTGCGCGAGCTGGCGCACAGCAGGGAATGGCGCGTGGTCGGCCTGCTCGATGACAAACCCACCAAGCAGGGACGCGACATCTACGGACTGGCAGTGCTGGGAGAGCTGGAATCGCTGCCCGAACACGCTGCCCGGCTCGGGGTCAAGCATGCCGTCATCGCCATGCCTTCGGCCAGCCACAGCATACGGCGCCGCGCCGCGCAAATTTGCAGCGAGGCGCGGATATCGGCTTTGATCGTACCCGCTTTCGACGATCTCGCCAGCGGCAAAGTGACAGTGTCGGCTCTGCGTAAAATCGAGCTCGACGATTTGCTGGGCCGCGACCCGATACAGCTGGACGACGCCGGCCTGCACGCTCTGCTCACGGCAAAAGTAGTCATGATCAGCGGCGCCGGCGGCTCCATCGGCTCCGAACTGGCGCGCCAGATCGGACATTACCGGCCGAAACTGCTGGTACTGCTCGAAATGAGCGAGTTTGCGCTCTACAGGATCGAACAGGAGTTTTCCGCGCATTACCCGGACGTGACGATATTATGCGCGATCGGCGATGTCAAACAGCGCGCGCTGGTCGACGATCTGCTGCAGCGGCACCAGCCCTCCATCGTGTTCCATGCCGCGGCGTACAAACATGTCCCGCTGATGGAACAAGACAACGCCTGGCAGGCCGTACGCAACAATGTACTCGGCACCTACACGCTGGCCCATGCTGCGCAACAGCACGGCGTAGCAAAATTCGTCCTCATTTCCACCGACAAGGCGGTCAATCCGACCAACGTCATGGGCGCATCCAAGCGCCTGGCGGAAATGGTATCCCAGAGTCTGCAACACATGCCGCAGCATGACTCCCGCTTCATCGCGGTACGCTTTGGCAACGTGCTGGGCAGCTCGGGCAGCGTCATTCCCAAATTTGAGGAACAAATCGCCCACGGAGGACCGGTTACCGTTACCCATCCCGACATTACGCGCTATTTCATGTCCATCCCCGAAGCCTGCCAGTTGGTGCTGCAAGCGGGACTGATGGGAGAGGGCGGCGAAATTTTCGTGCTCGACATGGGCGAACCCGTCAAAATCGCCGACCTCGCGCGCGATATGATACGGTTGTCCGGCTATACCGAACACGACATCAAAATCGTGTATTCGGGCTTGCGCCCCGGCGAAAAACTCTATGAAGAACTGCTCGCCGACGACGAACATACGCTCCCTACCCCGCACCCGAAACTGCGCATCGCCCAGGCGCGCGGCGTCGACGATGCCTGGCTTGCTGCCGCGCTGGACTGGTTAGCGCAGGACGGCATGGTGAGCGAAGCCGAAGTCAAGAAGAAACTCCAGACCTGGGTGACCGAATATACCCCGCAGCAACCGGGCGACGCCTGAACTGCGCTTACGCGCCATCCAGCGCCCGCTTCCAGCTGCGCAGCGGCACGCAGGTCTGCAGACGATAAATGGCCCGCTCAATCAGCACAGACGCAACCTCATGACCCACCGACAGCGCCAGATCGAGCGTCACGTCGCCTTGCAGCGCAGTAAGCGTCGCATACGCGGCATGCGCGTGCTCGACCGGGATCACCTTATCCTGCTCGCCATGCAAGAGATGCACCGTGGTCAATTCGGGCGCCCGCTCGGGCAGCACGGCGTAGCGCGCAGAAAACGCCAGTACCCTGCCCGCGCCCCCATCGTGGGCGGCGCAGAATTCCAGCGCCATCATCCCGCCCTGTGAAAAACCGACCAGCGCCGTATCCGACGGCAACACGTTTAACCGGTCCTGCGCTTGCCGGACCAGCGCATGGAACGTCGGCATCGCCTCAGCAATGCGGCCCGGCCGATTCTCCTCGGTGAGGTCACGGGTCGGAAACCAGTCACCGCCCTCGCCGTTCGCCAGCGCAAAACTGCCCTGCGGAATCAAGTATCCTGCATCAGGATAAACAGCGCGCAATTGCTGCGCCAGCGGCAGCAAATCCGACGCGGTGGCCCCGGCTCCGTGCAACAAGACAAAAAGCTGCCTGGGATGTTTTAAAGGCGGAAGCAGTTCAATCCCGCAATACGCCGTCTCTGTCACTGGTTTTCTCCGATGTTGCCGGCTGCAGCCGCTGGAACGGCGCCCCCGGTAAATAAATAAGCGTCCATGGCGAGCACTGCGTAGGTATGGCT
>DAICZK010000117.1 GCA_027311185.1 Sulfuriferula sp. | reverse complement strand
AGATAAGCGAGCTCTAGGTCGCGGTCCACGGCGTCTCGACCGGGGGTAACAAGCGCTGCAATCCCGCAGTGATCAACTCGCCCAGGCGCTGCAAATATAAAGTTCCCATTTGCGGATAGAACCGTTGCGGGTCTTCCGAAGCAAGCAGCAATACGCCGTGCGTCTCGTGATTTTTGAGCGGGATGGCTGCATACGAGCGCAGCAGGGAAGTGTCGCCGAACCAGGTGAGCGCTTCGGGATGCAGATAAGCGCCACATTGCGGGTGCGGCATGTTGTCGACCCAGTTTTTCACCGCTTCCGACGCTGCAGCAAACTCAGCACCCTCGCCTGCCGGGCGCCATATCCGAACGGCGCAGTGGGGTATGGCGAAGTCTTCGCCCAGATTCAGATACAGTGTCTGGAGTAATGCCGCAATGTCGTTCGCGCTGATCAGGGTGACGGCAACGCGCTGCAATTTGATCGAAATAATATCGTTTTCTTCGCCGAATTGTATCAGTTCGGACAGTTTGGTTTCCAACAAGGCGACTTTATCGCGCAAATTTAGAATCTGCCGTTCTGCGATCGAGATGGCGCGACCGTCGAACGGGTGACTGATGCGCACATCGGTAAGCAGGTGCGGGAATTGTTCGAAAAATTCGGGATGCGCGGCTAAATAACGCGCGATTTCTTCAGTTTTCATTATGCTCGTTCATATCAGGATAAGTTCAGCTTCAAATACAATGGCGGTCGGTCCGGTCAGCCAGACTGGTGCATCTCCGCCCGCCCAGTCGACTGTCAGCGTGCCGCCGCGCGTGGCCACCTCGACGCGCTCCTGCAATAATCCGCGCCGTATGCCGGCGACCGCCGCCGCGCAGGCGCCGGTGCCGCAAGACAAGGTTTCTCCCGCGCCGCGTTCGTAAACCCGCAGGCGAATATGCGAGCTGTCGAGGATTTGCATGAATCCGGCGTTCACGCGCCGCGGGAACCGGGGGTGCGCCTCAATCAATGCGCCAAGTTCGACGACCGCGGCGCTGTCGATATTATCCACGATTTGCACTGCGTGCGGGTTCCCCATCGACAAGACGCTGAGTTCCAGCGTCTTGCGGTTGATCTCCAGGCCGTAGCTCAGCGCGCCGTGGGGCGCCTCGAACGGAATGTCGCTAGGCGCGAACCGCGGCGCGCCCATGTTGACACTGACGCGGCCGTCTTCTTCCAGGCGCGGCACAATCAACCCGCACGCGGTTTCCACCCGAATATCGCGCGACCGGGTCAAGCCATGGTGGTGAACGAAGCGGACGAAACAGCGCGCGCCGTTGCCACACTGTTCTACTTCACCGCCATCAGCATTGAAAATGCGATAACGAAAATCGGCATCGGCACGAACAGTGCGCTCCACCAACAATAACTGGTCGCAGCCAACGCCGAAATGGCGGTCTGCGATCAGCCGGATTTGCTCCGCGCTCAGGGCGACGGCCTGATTGATCGCATCGATCACGACGAAATCATTGCCGGCGCCATGCATCTTGGTAAATTTAAGGTTCATGATTGCTCAGGAAGCATAAAATTTTTCTCCGCCCGGCGGGCGCGTCTTGAAACGTTTATGAAGCCAGAAATACTGCTCCGGCGCTTCGCGTACCCGGGCTTCGATGAACGCGTTCATGCGCGTTACGTCAGCAACGAGGTCAGCGCTGGGGAAATTTTCCCACGGCGGATAAAACTGTACCACATAGCCACGCCCGTCAGGCAATTGTCGGGTAATGACCGGAACGACCGTGGCCTGCGCGACTTTGGCGATACGCGGCAAGGCATTGACGGTGGCCGCCGGTATGCCGAAAAATGGAGCGAAAACGGCGTCTTTTGCGCCGAAATCCTGGTCGGGCAGATAATATAGCGGCGCGCCAAGCTTGACTTCACGTATCAGCGGGCGCACGCCTTTGTGGCGGGAGATCAGCGTGGAATGGCCAAAACGGGTGCGGGCCAGCAGCATGAGCCGGTCGAACAGCGGGTTTTTAAGGCGGCTGTACATCGATACCAGCGGGTGATATTCCGTGGTAATCCTCACTCCGCCCATGTCCAGACCGATAAAATGCGGCGCCAGCAAAATCAGCGGCTTGCCATAAGCCGCCTGAAAGTGCTCGATGCCTTCGAGGTGCATGAGCCGGTTGATGCGCGAGGCGCTGGCCCACCAGAGCAGGCCATGTTCGATTGCGGCTCGCGCGGTGACCTGAAAATGGCGTTTGAGTACGTAGTCTCGTTGCGACTGCGTCCATTCGGGGAAACACAGGCCGAGGTTGATCGCGCCGATGCGGCGCCGTTTGCGTGCGACCAGATAGAGCATCGCTCCGAGCCGGTTGCCTATCCAGGCTTGCACCGACAGCGGCAGCCAGTGTATCAGCCATAACAGGGCGATGCCCAGCCTCGACATCATGGCTGATCGGGCGGCGCAACCCCACCGGGTTGTTTGTAGCGGTTATAACTCCACAAATATTGCGCGGGATATTTGCGAATCAACTGCTCTAGCGCCGCGTTGAGCTGGTTGGCTGCCTGTTGTTTGTCGCCGCCGAGATCGGCCTGCAGGGGTTCGATATGGACACGATAACCCCGGCCGCCGGGCAGCCGTTCACCGAACATGAGCAGCGGCACGGCGCCGGTCGATTGGTACAAGCGCGACACCAGCGTTGGCGTATAGGCCGGGCGGCCGAAAAAATTGGCCCATGCACCCTCGCCCTTGCTCGCCACCTGGTCGGGTAACATGCCGACAGCTTCGCCTTTTTTCAGGGCGCCGAGCAAAGCCCGCACGCCCCTCACATCGGCCGTCGCCAGGGTAATCTGCCCGCGCGCGCGGCCGCTGTGCATGATGCCCTCTACCCAGGCCTGGCGCGGGGGACGGTACATCACGGTCATGGGTCGGCGCGCCGCGTAATACAGACTGACGATTTCAAAGCAGCCCAGATGCGGCGTCATGGCCAGTATGCCCCGCCCGGCGAGCGCAGCCGCCTCGACATGCTCCCAGCCGCGACATTCCCGAACCAGATCCAGAACCTGCGGATACGGGCGCAGCCAGATCGGCAGGATTTCCGCGCCGCCCTTGCCGATTTCCGCAATCGCCTGCCGCCGCAGCAGGCGGAAGCTGCGAGCGTCAGTCGCCAGCCCGGTTTGTTGCAGATTTTCCGTCAGCTTACTGGCGTAGCGCGGGTTGGTATAGTAAACCAGGCGGCCGACGAGCGCGCCGGTCAGATGCCAGAAACGTAAGGGTAACTTCGCGCAGAGGCGGAGCAGAATCAGGATCATGTACTATTAACCGGGCATGGATTTTATGTTAGCATCGACAGTTCTATTTTGATTCTCGGAAAGCGTCATGAAGGAATTTATTTTCACCTCGGAATCAGTGTCCGAAGGGCATCCCGATAAAGTTGCCGACCAGATATCGGATGCTGTCCTCGACGCCATTCTAACTCAAGACCCTCATGCGCGGGTAGCGTGTGAAACCCTGGTCACCACCGGATTAGTGGTGATCGCAGGCGAAATCACGACTCACGCCATGATCGATTACAACCAGATCGCGCGCCAGACGGTCAAGCGTATCGGCTATGACAGCTCGGAGATCGGTTTCGATTATAACACCTGCTCGGTGCTCACCACTTTCGGCAAGCAGTCGGCCGATATCGCCCAGGGCGTCAACGAAGGCCAGGGTCTGGATCTCGATCAGGGCGCGGGCGACCAGGGTTTGATGTTCGGTTATGCCTGCGATGAAACCCAGACGTTGATGCCCCTGCCGATTTACCTCGCGCATCGTCTGGTCGAGCGCCAGGCCGAGTTGCGCAAGGATGGCCGGTTGCCCTGGTTGCGCCCCGATGCCAAGTCACAGGTTTCGGTTCGCTATGTGGACGGCGTGCCGCAACACGTCGACACGGTGGTGCTGTCTTCCCAGCATCATCCGGATGTCTCGCACGCGCAGATACAGGAAGCGGTGATCGAGGAGATCATCAAGCCCGTCATCCCGGCGCACATGCTCAAGGACAGCGTGCGCTATCTCGTTAATCCCACCGGCCGTTTTGTGATTGGCGGACCGATGGGCGACGCCGGACTGACCGGGCGCAAAATTATCGTCGATACCTACGGCGGTGCGGCGCCGCACGGCGGCGGCGCGTTTTCCGGCAAAGATCCGAGCAAGGTCGACCGCTCCGCCGCCTACGCGGGACGCTATGTCGCCAAAAACATCGTTGCTGCCGGGCTGGCGAGCAAATGCCTGGTGCAGGTTGCCTACGCGATCGGCGTGGCCCGCCCGGTGTCGTTGATGGTCAATACCTTCGGCACCGGCAAGATCAGTGATGAGCGCATCGTGCAATTGATCGAGGCGCATTTTGATCTGCGTCCCAAGGCCATCATACAAAGCCTCGATCTGCTGCGCCCGATCTATACGCGCACGGCAAGCTACGGACATTTTGGCCGCGACGAACCCGAATTTACCTGGGAGGCTACCGACAAGGCCGAGGCGCTGAAATCGGCGGCCGGAATATGACCCGTCGGCGGATGGCTCGGTTTGAAACTTATGTAACCAACCCCCGTTATCGATAGGCGTATTCGGTGAGGCAGGCAGTTGGCCAGGCTTACATGGCGCAAAAATTACCAGGCCGTGATAACCTATTTTTGCCTCACCCATTCGCGCAAATGATCGTTAAGTCGGGTTTGCCAGCCTTTGCCTGTAGCTCGTAGTTGCGCTAAAACATCGTTATCAAGCCTGATCGTCACGGTAGATTTTGGCATCCCATTTATTAACGGGCGACCGCGCCCAATGGCGGATTTAACTGCCGTTTTGAATTCATCTCGCGATACGACGCGATCACCAATCATAGGGGTTGCATTTCCGAAAAAATCATCGCCCAATTCGGGCGCATCATCCGGGTCAACCCATGTGCCTGGTATATTTGGCGATCTCCCGTTCATTGGCATACCTCATCGAAATAATGCGCCGCGCGCAGTCCAAAAGAC
>DAICZK010000116.1 GCA_027311185.1 Sulfuriferula sp. | reverse complement strand
CTTGGTGTGACGATGCCTTTTCCCGCCGAGGTGCTCATGCACGATTGGTGGATTGCGATTAACATTATCAAATATGGCATGATTGCTTCGATCCCGGAGGCTACCGTGCTTTATCGCCAGCATGGCGGCAATCAGGTGGGGTTTAAGCGTGCAGGTGTTTTCAGCAAGATGACGAGGCTATTTGATTTCCGGCGTTACGTGAGGTCTTACGTCACGACGCGGCGAATGTTAAGAAGGCTCGATTTCAAGGTGAGGGCTTTTAAGCTGCTTTATTACAAAATTGTTTTTTTATTTTGATTCATAGGCTGCCGCAGTGACAGGTTTGTTGACCCCGACTGAAAACAGAAGTGGTTCAGTTTGTTTGAGCAGCTTTTCTCTGCACTTGCTGTCAGACTGGTTGTCGCCTAAACATATTGGACAGGTCAGGTGACGACTAGTATAGTAAATCTCATGTTTAGCCTACGATTCCAGCGAAAAATCGTTGTGTCCGATCATGCGAAAATTCGCATGATTGAGCGTGACATCAGCGATGTGATACTGCTCGAGGTGATCGATTCGGGCGAGGTGCGCTACAAGGACGATACTCATTTGTGGGCGTTCAAAGAATATCCCGTGCGTCATGACAACTTATTATGTGCAGTATTAGTGCTGGAAGATTGCATTGTCGTTAAAACGGTTATGCACCATTTCACGGTTCTATAGGAGGTTGTTATGCATAGCACTTATTTCGATGAGGATGATATTCTCGTCATTCGCTTGTCTGATAAACCCATTGTGCGCGAAGTTTCGCAAAACTGGAATACACACATCAGCTATGCCGAAGATGGTAGCGCAGTTGAGTTGGTTTTGCTGGAAGCGCGTGCCAATGGAGCATATCCGATGGAAGTGCAATCCGCTCGTGCCGCTTGATGTGGCAGTCAGAATGATTTTTACGCGCAGCGCGCAGGACTTTTGCCAGCCGATATGCTTATACAGGATCCAGGGGCGCGGTAGCAGTTGCGTGCAGCCAATATTGCACCGATGAGCGAAGCAGACTAGCGTGCTGCTCGCGCTAAGGTACGCCGCGTTGAGTTACGCATAAGCGACACAACGCCCTGTGTTGAATAGGCGATGAGATGCAAATATAGAGAGGATAATATCGTGCGACATTTGATAAATGATGTACTGAGTGCGGCTATCGCGATATTGATCGCGGCAGGCGGAATGACAAGTGTTTCCGCATGGGCCGCGCTGCCCATCAAACCCGGCCTGTGGGAAATTCAGCCCAAGGCGCAGGTGCAGTTGCAAAACGGCGTTGACGTGTCCGTACCCGACATAAGCCAGATACTGCAGAACATGTCTCCGCAAATGCGTAGCCAGGCGCAAGCTGCCATGCAACAGCATGGCGTGGCCATGGGCGCTAACGGTAGCGTACAGGTCTGTACGACCCCGGAGATGATCGCGCGCAACCAGTTGCCGCAGAAAAATGGCTGCGAGAGTGTCGTTACCCCGGAATCCGGCAACAAGTATCACTTTCATTTCAGCTGCGGCAAGCCGCCGACCACCGGCGATGGCGAGGTCGTGTTCCAGAATAGCCAAGCGTATACCGTGAATATGAACGTCACGCGTCAGGGTCAGGATCAGGGCAACATACACGGCGTGACGATGGAATCCAGCGCCAGATGGATAGGCTCGGATTGCGGCGGGCTGAAGTCCTCGGGGAAGTAAACGTGGCTGGTATTCCAGGCAAACCCAGTTTGACGGTCAGGAATCGGTCTGTAGACTGGTCTGAACTAACAAGGTTGGAGGCCATACCATGAATATTGAAATTGGATCACAAGAAGCCGAGACAACGCTGCCTGAATTGTTGCGTGGCGTGCTACTTGGCAACCGGTATACGATTACGCTCAGAGGCCGGGCTGTTGCGGAATTGATTCCGTCAGGCATTTCCGATCATAACGCTGTTGTTGCGGCAGTCGCGCAGATGAATCGCTTTATGTCGTCGCACGATGCTGTCCATGGCATCGATATAAAGGCTCTGATTGACGGCGGACGCGATTGATCCGGTTTGGTCTTGATCATTCGGTAACGAGGTGCCGGCTGTTTGGCTATGGTTCGCCCGGCGATGAGGTTTACGCAAGACAGGTGTTGGCAGCAATGGAAGATGGAAACGTACTGGTGCAGGAGTTTGTCAACGTACGATGCCGCCTATCTGGAGCTTGCGCTCAGGCAGGTAGTGCCGCTGGCTATGCTGGATCAAGGGCTGATAAGAGCGGCTGATAGAGCGGGCGTTAAACTGTTTTTATCAGGGAAGTAGGCTGCGGCGCGGTTGCGCGAAACGGAAATACACGTATCGTCCAGTCCGATTTGGAGTCTTGTCGTAATTGAACCAAGGGGGCATGTTGGTAAATGATTGATATCCTCCTCGCCACTTATGACGGGGAGCGTTTTATTGCCGAGCAGCTGGATTCCATTCTCGCGCAAGGCATCACCGACTGGCGGTTGCTGGTGCGCGATGATGGCTCGAATGATGCAACGGTGTCCATTGTTCACGTGTATGCGCAGAAATATCCCGGGCGCATTATACTTATTCAGGACAATGAACGTAATCTGGGCGCGACGCAGAATTTCTCGCGGCTGATGGCGTGCGCAACCGCGCCGTATATCATGTTTTGCGATCAGGACGATATCTGGCTGCCGGACAAAATTGCCAGAAGCTTAACCAGGATAAAACAAATGGAGCAGGCGCATGGCGCGGATACGCCGCTGCTGGTGTATACCGATCTGAGCGTCTGCGACGAGCAGGGCCGGGTAGTTGCCGATTCCTACTGGCGCTTTCAACGCATCAATCCGCGCGTAGCGCTACACCCGGCGAGCGCGCTGGTGCAGGATAATGCGACCGGCAATACGTTCATCTTTAACCGGGCGCTCAATCAACTCGCCTCGCCCGTACCCGTCGAGATGATAGGTCACGACTGGTGGGTCGCCTTGATCGCGCTCTATGCCGGCAAGCTGGATTTTATCGCCGACAGCACGTTGCGCTACCGTCAGCACAGTGCGAACGTGTCGGGGCAGAAAGGCGCGCATTGGACGATTTTGTTGAAAAAACTGCCTGCCTATTGCGCCACCCTGCGCGCCAACCAGCGCCAGGCGGGAGCGTTGCTGGACTTCCTGGGGGCTGGTCTGAGCGCAGATAAAAGCGCGATATTATCGGCCTTCAGTACGCTGGCGGATCAGGGATTTGGCGTGCGCGTGTATCGTATTGCAAGATATCGCTATTGGGCGGTATGGGATCTCAGGATTATGGCAAAATTAGTGTTCCTGGCGTTCTGCGCGCAAAAGAACAGGCCCTAGCCCGACCGTCGCCCATGTCGTTAATAAAGCCGCCTATGTCACCCAAACCCAAAATCTGTTTAATCACTGCGAGCGAGCTGGTGGTGCGCTGGTTCCTGCTTGATCAGCTGGCGGCGCTGAGCCGACGTTACGATGTCACTCTCATCGTTAATACCGATAACCCCGATTTTTTACGCGAAACGGGCGTATCAGTGCGCATTTTGCCGCTGCATATCGAGCGCCAGATCAGCGTCTGGCGGGACGGTTTGGCCTTATTGCAGTTGGTGCGGATATTATCACGCGAACGATACACCGCAGTGCATTCGGTCAGCCCGAAAGCCGGGCTGCTCGCCATGCTCGCCGCAGCGATTAGTCGCGTGCCGGTGCGCATCCATACCTTCCAGGGCGAAGTCTGGGCGACCAGGACGGGCATGATGCGCAGACTGTTACGTTTCCTCGATAAGGTCGTCGCCGTTCTGGCAACGCATCTGCTCGTGGTGAGCGATTCCGAGCGCAGATTCCTGATCGGTGAAGGGCTGATTTCGGCGCGCAAATCTCGTGTGTTGGCGCACGGATCGATTTGCGGGGTCGACCTTCGCCGTTTTGCTTCGGTACCTGGGGCACGGTTCGAGTATCGAAAAAAAATCGGCTTCCCCGCGACGGCGATGGTTTTTCTCTTTTTGGGCAGGCTGGCGCGGGATAAGGGTATTTTGGATCTGGTTCAGGCGTTTGCGTTGCTATGGCCGGATAACCCGGACGCGTTGCTGTTTATCGTCGGACCCGACGAAGAAGGCATTAAGGATCAGATCGAGGCCATGGCCTTGCCCTGTCTGCACGCAATTCGTTTCCATGGCGAGACCGCGACACCGGAGGCATGTATCGAAATCGCCGACGTGCTCTGTCTGCCCAGTTACCGGGAGGGCTTCGGCATGGTGCTGCTGGAGGCGGCGGCGATGGGAATTCCGGTATTGGCGTCGCGCATCTACGGCATTACAGACGCAGTGGTCGAGGGTGAAACGGGTTTGCTGCATGCGCCGGGGGCAGTGCGGGAAATTACACAAAAAATGCGTTTGCTGGCGAACGACGCGGGCTTGCGCGAGTATCTGGGTGCTCACGCCATGCAGCGCGCGCGACGCGATTTCGCGCAGGAATATGTGACGGACGAAGTGGTCGGATTTTACGCGTCGGTATTGCGTTAGTGATGAGCCCAGACGCACGATCAGCGCGGGCTTGCCGCTTGATTTTAATTTCGGCATGCTTGCAACCCCATCGGCATTCTCAGGGTAAAATCAGATTTCCAACGTGAATTGAACTGGATTGCAGAATGAATTTCACCATTGAACAGGAACAGGAATCGGACGGGCGCTGGCTAGCCGAAGTCCCCGAGCTGCCGGGCGTGCTCGCTTATGGCGCGACCTCGCTTGAAGCAATTGCCAAGGCGGAAGTTCTTGCCCTTCGTGTTATCGCTGAACGGCTCGAGCACGGTGAAAGCCGCCCCTTTACATAAATATTTCTATCCCGGTTGCGGCATGAGCCAATGGCCATCGGTTAAGGCTAAACGTCTTCTCGCTGCGCTATTGCGACTCGGTTGGCAAGTCAAGCGGCAATCTGGTTCGCATAAAACACTTGCCCGTAATGGTTGGCCTGACTTTGTTTTTGCTTTCCATGATGGCGACGAAATCGGCCAAAAAATGTTCGCGCGTGTCGCA
>DAICZK010000115.1 GCA_027311185.1 Sulfuriferula sp. | reverse complement strand
CCCATTTATGTGCGCCACGAGGTCGTCCATAATAAATTTGTCGTCGAAAATCTCAAGGCAAAAGGCGCCATTTTTATTGAAGACCTGGCCGACGTACCGTCGGGAAACACGCTGATCTACAGCGCGCACGGCGTTTCTCTCGCTGTACGCGAAGAAGCGGCGACGCGCGGCCTGACCGTCTTCGACGCGACTTGTCCACTCGTGACGAAGGTTCACCTCGAAGTCGCCCGCATGCGCGATAAAGGCATGGAAATCATTATGATAGGGCACCGTGGCCATCCAGAGGTAGAAGGCACGATGGGCCAAAGCGAGGGCGGCATGTATCTGGTCGAGACCGCCGAGGATGTCATGGCGCTCCACGTCAAAGACGCTGCGCAACTCGCTTTCGTCACCCAGACGACGCTGTCGGTCGACGATGCTGCACTGGTCATCGCTGCGCTCAAAAACCGTTTCCCTAATATCGTCGGCCCCAAGAAAGACGATATCTGCTACGCCACGCAAAATCGTCAGGATGCAGTCAAATCACTGGCGCAACAATGCGATCTGGTGATCGTGGTCGGTTCGCCGAACAGCTCGAACTCGAACCGGTTGCGCGAGGTCGCCGAACATCTGGGTATCGCTTCACACATGGTCGACAACGCCTCGCAGCTACAGGCGACATGGCTGGCCGGGAAATCCAGAATTGGCGTTACAGCGGGCGCTTCGGCACCGGAAGTGCTGGTCCAGGCCGTCATCGCCCAACTCGGGCTGCTAGGTGCCACGACGGTCAGCGAGTTGCCGGGCATTACGGAGAACGTTATTTTCCCGATTCCGAAAACCTTGGCCGACTAAACGGTAGCGCCTCAGTACTAGCAAATCATTTAACGATCTGCAGTTTTGCCCTGCCGGGTTTGGGAGGAGTAGGCTCGTCGTCCGATATGGTGGGTTTAGTCGATCCTGCCGCGTCGTCGTCCGCCGCAAGCGACACCTCGAAACCCAGGCCTTCGCCGTTTTCACGCGCGAATATCCCGGCTACGGCGCCAATTGGCACTTCTATCTGCCGAGAAACGCCGTTAAAGCGCGCAGCAAACTGTATCCAGTGATTGTCCATGACCATCCCATGCGTGGCATGAGGCGCTAAATTCAGAACAATCTTGCCTTCCTTGACATACTCCATGGGTACGCGCGTCTGCTTGTCGACGACGACGGAAAGATGGGGTGTATAGCCGTTATCCGTACACCATTCATAAATCGCGCGTATCAGATAGGGTTTGGTAGAGGTCTCGACCATTTGCTTTATTTACGCATCGCTTTTTCGTTAGGGGTCAACGCATCGATAAAAGCCGTTCGGCTAAACAGGCGTTCCGCATATTTCAGCAAATTGACGGCCTGCTTGGGCAATTGTATATCGTAATGCTCAAGACGCCACAAAAGCGGCGCTATAGTCACGTCAAGCATGGAAAAATCGTCGTTGAGCATGAACTTCTGCTTTGCGAAAATAGGCGCGATCTGGGCTAGGTTATCGCGAACAACGATGCGTGCCTTATCGGCGACGCTTTTGCTGCCGTGCTAGATGGCATTGACGTGGCTGAATAAATCCTGCTCAAAAGTAAACAGGAACAGCCGCGCCCGTGCGCGCATGACGGGGTCGGCCGGCATCAGTTGCGGATGGGGAAAACGCTCGTCGATATACTCATTGATAATGTTGGCTTCGTACAACACCAAATCGCGCTCTATCAACACCGGTACGCGATTATAAGGATTCATCAAGGCGAGATCTTCGGGCTTGTTTTGTAAATCCACGTCGATCACTTCAAAGTCCATGCCCTTCTCGAAGAGGACGATACGGCAGCGCTGGCTGTAAGGGCAGGTATTGCCGGAATACAACGTCATCATAATGATTACCTTAAAATAATAGGGCCGACGGTAACATCCGTCGGCCATAAAAAAAATTCATCCGCCGGTTCTTGCGCGACGCTCTTGCCACAAACGGCTAGGAGGCACATGAACCCCGGCCCGCAATAAACGCAAGCCGGGGTTATTCGTTGCTACCTGCTATCCTAACGCCGATTACTCCGTCGCGCAAAAATTTCGGTCGCAAGCTCCAGCGATCAATTGCTCAGTGCACGTCTTTCCAGAACTCTTTTTTTAGATAATAAGTCAGAATAAAGAGCAGACTCAGGAACAGTAACACGAATACACCCAGTTCCATGCGTTTGATTTTCATCGGCTCGCCCATCCAGGTCAGATAATTGACCAGATCACCTACCGTAGCATCGTAGTCGGCAGGGCTCAGGGTGCCGGGCGCAGCCAATACCAGCGTGGGCTGTTGACCCGCAACAGCCGGTTTTAACACCTGCTGGCCTTGCAGCCCGAATAGCACATTGGGCATGGCGACATTGCTGAACAATACGTTGTTCCAGCCTGTGGGGCGACTATCATCACGGTAGAAGCTGCGCAGGTAAGTATAAACCCAGTCGGGCGAACGCGAACGGGTAATCACCGTCAAATCCGGTGGCGCCATGCCGAACCACTTTTTGGCATCGGCGGGCCGCATCGCGATCGTCATCCTGGAACCGATGTTATCGGCGGCGAACATCAGATTGTCCTCGATCTGATGAGCGGTCAGACCCACAGCCTCCAACCGGTTGTAACGCATGTAGTTAGCGCTGTGACAGGTCAGGCAATAATTGGTGAATATCCTGGCCCCCCGCTGAATCGACGCGTAATCCTGCAAATTGACAGGAGCCAGGTCCAAAGGAATCGGCTCTGCCGCAAACGCGCTCAATGGCACAAATAACAATGCGAGTAGAAATTTCCTCATTATTCCGAAATCCTTTCTGGCACAGGCTTAGTCTTATCGATGGTGGTATACCAGGGCATCAATATAAAGAACGCGAAATACATCACGCCCAGTACGCGCGCAATAATATTGAATGTCGGCGTTGGTTCTTGCGTACCCACGTAACCTAAACCAATAAAACTGACCACAAACATGGCCAGGAAAGCCTTATACAAAGTGCCGCGATAACGAATCGATTTGACCTTGGAACGATCCAGCCAGTGCAGAAACACCATGATCACAATGCTCGCACCCATGCTTATCACACCGAGCAGCTTGTCCGGAACGGCGCGCAAGATGGCGTAAAACGGGGTGAAATACCACAACGGCGCGATATGCTCAGGAGTTTTGAACGGGTCGGCAGGAATGAAGTTATTCGGTTCAAGGAACCATCCGCCAAGATCCGGCGCAAAAAACACAATAGCCGAGAACACCATCAGAAACACCACGACGCCGACGATATCCTTCACTGTGTAATAAGGGTGGAAAGGAATGCCATCGAGCGGGATGTGCGTGACAGGGTCTTTGTGTTTCTTGATCTCTATGCCTTCTGGGTTATTCGATCCGACTTCATGCAAAGCGATAATGTGCGCAACCACGAGGCCAAGCAGCACGAGCGGCAGCGCTATCACGTGAAAAGCGAAAAAACGGTTCAAGGTAGCGTCGGACACCACAAAGTCACCGCGTATCCACAACGCCAGCGCATCGCCGATCACAGGAATCGCGCCGAACAAGGAAATAATAACCTGCGCACCCCAGAACGACATCTGACCCCAAGGCAGCAGGTAACCCATGAACGCTTCGGCCATCAACGCCAGGTAAATCATCATGCCAAAAATCCAGACCAGTTCGCGCGGTTTGCGGTAGGAACCATAAATCAAACCGCGGAACATGTGCAGATAGACCACCACAAAAAACATCGACGCGCCAACCGAGTGCATGTAGCGTATCAGCCAGCCCCACTCGACGTCGCGCATGATATATTCAACCGAAGCGAAAGCGAGCTTGGCATCGGGTTTATAGCTCATGGCCAGAAATATGCCGGTGACGATCTGGTTAACCAGAACCAACAGCGCCAGGGAGCCGAAAAAATACCAAAAATTAAAATTTTTGGGTGCATAATATTCGGATAAATGCGTTTTCCAGTTTGATGTCAGTGGAAAACGGGCATCGATCCAGCCAACCAGCTTTTGCATTGCGCTCATTCGTTAGGCTCCTTTTTTGTCGTCGCCGATCAAAATACGTGTCGCCTTCAGGTATTGGTAAGGGGGAACTACCATATTCAACGGCGCGGGCATGTTCTTGAATACGCGTGCGGACAAATCGTAGCGCGAACCATGACACGGGCACAGCCAGCCGCCCGGCCAGTCGGCGCCCATATCGGCAGCACCTGCATCGGGACGATAGTTGGGCGAGCAACCGAGGTGTGTGCAGATGCCGACCACCACCAGATACTCCGGCTTGATCGAACGATTGACATTTTTGCAGTACTCGGGCTGTTGAGGCTGATCGCTCTGCGGATCGACAAGGCGGCTGCTTAGCGTCGGCAATACGTCCAGCATCGCTTTGGTTCGATTCACGACCCACACGGGTTTACCTTGCAAGGCGATCTCCAGTTGCATGCCAGGCTCAACCTTACTGATATCCACTTCGACCGGCGCACCGGCGGCCTTCGCTCGCTCGCTGGGCAACATGCTCAATACGAATGGGGTTGCCACCGCTACGCCCGCTACACCACCCACTACAGAAGTAGCTGCAACGAGAAAGCGACGCTTGCTGCGATCCAGTTGCCGATTAGTCATAATTCACCTGAATTATAATATAATTATATTGCTAATATACTAATTTACTAATTTTTAATACCCGGTAATTCTACCCGAAGTTTGCGCCAAACAGAAAGACAAATTTCCTTATTATTTTTCTGACCGAGTGCGGACGATGCTCTAATAAGGCTTATTATTCTGTATAATCAAAGCCTATAATAAGGATATTCTGGTGTTCTACAATGCGTAAATTTTGGTTGTTATTTTCACAAAGCACGACTATCGCGCTCGGATTCCTGTTGGTGATTACGCTTTTCAAACCCGAATGGCACATCGGTGCGAAGCCGGTTCCAGTGACCGCCACATGCGCGACCACACAGGCTCCAGGCAGCTATCGCGACGCCGCGAACAAGGCCATGCCCTCGGTAGTCAATGTATTTTCGAGCAAAACCATACGTCGCCTACAGCCGCCCGACAATCCGCTGTTCAGGAA
>DAICZK010000114.1 GCA_027311185.1 Sulfuriferula sp. | reverse complement strand
GTATTTTGTCAACTCAGCAGAACGTACATCCATCGTGATCAAGCGCTCGTGGTTGCGCTGGAACGGCGCGTACAGCTTGCGCATCAGATCGGTGGCGCGGTCGTCATCGGTGCCGACGATAATCCTGTCCGGCCGCATAAAGTCCTCGACTGCCGCGCCTTCTTTTAAAAACTCGGGATTGGACGCCACGCCAAATTCCAGCGCCAAACCGCGCCGGTCGAGCTCGTCCTGCAATGCCGCGCGAACTTTATCCGCCGTGCCTACCGGCACAGTGGATTTATTGACCACCAGCGTGTAATCGGTCATGTATTTGCCGATATTGCGCACGGCAGCCACCACGTATTGCAAATCCGCCGAACCGTCTTCGTCGGGTGGCGTGCCGACCGCAATAAACTGTATCTTGCCATGCCGTGCCGCCGCCTCGATGTCGGTGGTAAACTGCAGGCGGGCGGCGGCGACATTGCGTTTCACCATATCTTCGAGACCCGGTTCAAAAATCGGGATGCCGCCTCGGTTCAAAGTAGCGATTTTGACGCTGTCGACATCAAGACACAGCACATTATTGCCCACTTCGGCCAGACACGCGCCGCTCACCAGCCCAACATAACCCGTCCCTACTACGGTGATTTTCATAGTTTTTCTCCTGCGGAGTTATTAAGTAATTCCTGCTCGATCGCCAACAACGCCCGCATGGGGTCGGCGGCATGCGTAATCGGCCTGCCGATGACCAGAAAATCCGCACCGGCCAGCCGAGCGGCACCCGGCGTCATGGTTCTGTGCTGATCGCCCGGCGCGGAGTCGGCTGGGCGTATGCCCGGGGTGACAAGGCGAAAGCTAGTGCCCAATTCGGCTTTGAGCAAGGCGGCTTCCTGCGCCGAACAGACCACGCCGTCCAGGCCATTAACTTGCGCGAGGCGCGCGAGCCGTAACACCGCCTCCTCTGGCGTACCCTGCAGACCGATCTCGCGCATTTCCGTTTCGCCCATGCTGGTCAGCAGCGTCACCGCTGTCAACAGCGGCCGATCTGGCGCGTCGCCCAGTGCCGCGCGCGCTACCGACAACATGGCGCCCCCGCCCAGCGCATGCACGTTGATCATCCACACGCCCAAATCGGCGGCGGCCCGACAGGCCAGCGCGACGGTAGTGGGGATATCATGAAATTTCAGGTCCAGAAAAACCGCGTAGCCTAGTTTGACCAACTGCGCCACCAACCGCGGGCCAGCTGCGGTAAACAATTGCTTGCCGACTTTAAGACGGCACAACCCAGGGTCAAGCTGTTTTACCAAAGCCAGAGCGGCATCTGCATCGCCATAATCAAGGGCAATAATTACAGGGTTTTTATCCATCGATTAGTCTTCTTTTTTCTGCGGAGGAAAACTGTCCCAGTGACTGCACGCCGGACAATGCCAAAAAAAACTGCGCGCCTTGAAGCCGCAATGCTCGCATTGATACACCGATTGCAGCTGGCTGTAACGTTGCACCACGCGCTGGACCAGTTGCGCCTGCGCCTGCCGCTCCAGCGGCGCGATCAGAATTTCGGCTTCGAGAAAACGGTCGAGGCAACGCAAGCTCGGACTACGCTGCAATTCTTCCTCAGCCAGCTGATACGCCGCCTGCGCGCCGAATAACTTGAGCGTGCCCGCAAATACCGTGCTGAACAACTCGAACGAAGCATGACGCGCCAACGCTCCGCGCAAATACGTCAAACCGTCGGCTTCGCGTCCCAACTCGCGATAGCTCGCAAGTATGCGGTCCGTCACCAACGCAAGATGAGGGATACTCTGGAACTCCACACGGCGCCAGGCGGCAATTGCGGCGTTGTGGTCGTTGAGGCTGACGGCAATGTCACCCAGCATCACGTTTGCCCGCACGCAATCGCGATTGGCCGACAACGCTTCGTCGAGATAGCGATATGCGGCGTCGACCTGATCGTGCAAATAGGCGTGGTTGGCTAGCTCGCACAAGTAATGTCCGATTTCGACCTGATAGGGCTGGCTCGATACCCGCGACAACTCGCGAGCCGCAATCACTGCCTTGTTCCAGTCTTTTTCCTGGACGTAAATCTCAAGCAGAAATTGGCGCGCCTGTCCGGACAGGTCACTCGTCTGCAAGCGATCGAATATGGTTTCGGCGCGATCAAGCAGGCCGGCCTTGAGGTAATCCTGACCTAATTCGGACAGGGCCTTGAACTGACGCTCGGGCGATAAATCGTCACGCGCAACCAGATTTTCGTGCATGCGAATCGCGCGCTCTACCTCGCCCCGCTTGCGGAACAAGCCGCCCAGAGCGAAGTGCAAATCCACGGTATCGCTGTCGACCTTCACCACCTCGATAAACGCTTCTATCGCCTTATCGGGCTGTTCGTTCAGCAAATAGTTGAGCCCCTTGAAATACGAGGCGGGAACGCTGCGCGACTCGGTCATCACATGGCGAATATCCACGCGCGCCGCAAGCCAGCCCAGACCAAAAAACAATGGCAGAGCCAATAACCACCAGAATTCGAATTCCATTATTTAAAACACCCCTGAACGCTCATTTAACCTCACGCGCCGCAGGTATCGCGCTCATTGCAGCGAGCGACTGACGCAAGCGTTGCAATTCGCGCCGCTGACGGAACAGATAGCCCAGGCACGCCACCACCCCTGTTACCGCGCCCAGAGTAAAAAATATCAACAGAACCAGAACCAGCGGCATTTGCCACTGGTAGCCCAGGTAATAACGCAACACCACCAGATCACTATTTTTCACTGCGAAACTCAGTAGAAAAATGAACAATATGATTTTCAGCAAACCGCTCAAATAACGCATTTTAGCAAACTCTCCCCATGAAACGTGGTGAAGTGTGCGACTTCCGCCCCCAAGTGTCAACGCGGGACCACCCCCGGAGCTTGATTGGCGTCGCCTGCGCGCTCGGGCGCCGTGTCCGTCATGGTCGAAAAACAACAATCGCTGTCGAAAAAAAAGCGACACACTGTCAAGAGTATGCCGCTTTCTGACCATCCACCTTGCCGGAATCAGCTGGCCGGGTAGTCTACCCGCTCACGCAGTTCCTTACCCGCCTTGAAATGCGGAACGTATTTTTCCGGCACCTCAACTTTTTCGCCTGTTTTAGGATTGCGCCCCAGCCGTGGTGGCCGGTAGTTAAGGCTAAAACTGCCAAAACCCCGAATCTCTACGCGTTCGCCGCCGGCCAGACTTTTGGAAACGGCATCCAGTATGGTCTTGACCGCCATTTCTGCATCAGTTGCTACCAACTGAGGATGACGTACCGCCAACTGCGCTATCAGCTCCGACTTGGTCATATCGCAGCCTCTCAGGATTCTACGTGCTTGTTGTCAAGTTTAGCCTTGAGCAACGCGCCGAGGTTGGTTGTGCCGGTACTCGCTGACTGGTCGCCCGCCAGTTTTTGCATGGCTTCGGACTGATCCGCCGCGTCCTTTGCCTTGATCGACAAATTGATGCTGCGATTCTTGCGATCGACGTTGATGATCATCGCCTCGACTTCATCACCTTCCTTGAGATGGGTACGGATGTCTTCAACGCGGTCGCGCGAGAATTCGGAAGCACGCAGGTAGCCTTCCACATCATCGCCCAGCAATATCACCGCGCCTTTGGCGTCGAGGGATTTGACCGTGCCTTTGACGATACTGCCTTTATCGAAGCTCGAGACGAAGCTGTTGACAGGATCGCCTTCGATCTGCTTGATACCAAGCGAAATCCGCTCGCGCTCGACATCAATCGCCAACACCACCGCCTGCACTTCGTCGCCCTTCTTGAAGTTGCGCACAGCTTCTTCGCCTGGCAGGCTCCACGACAGATCGGACAAATGCACCAGACCGTCGATGCCGCCCGGCAAGCCGATAAACACGCCGAAATCGGTAATGGATTTGATCTGGCCCGTTACCTTGTCGCCTTTTTTATGCGTGGTTTCGAAATCGTCCCACGGATTGGATTTGCACTGTTTCATGCCCAGCGAAATGCGTCGGCGCTCTTCGTCGATTTCCAGCACCATGACTTCCACTTCATCGCCCAGCTGCACCACCTTGGAAGGATGTACATTCTTATTGGTCCAGTCCATTTCCGAGACGTGAACCAAACCCTCGATGCCGGTTTCGATTTCGACAAATGCGCCGTAGTCGGTAAGGTTAGCCACTTTACCGAACATCCGGGTACCCGAAGGATAACGTCGCGCCAGCCCGCTCCAGGGATCGTCGCCCAACTGTTTGATACCCAGGGAAACGCGGTTTTTGTCCTGATCGAACTTGAGGATCTTGGCTTCGACTTCGTCGCCGACCTGCACCACTTCAGAAGGATGCTTGACGCGGCGCCATGCCATATCGGTAATATGCAGCAAACCGTCTATACCGCCGAGATCCACGAATGCGCCATAATCGGTAATATTCTTGACCACGCCCTTGACGATAGCGCCTTCTTTCAGATTAGCGATCAGTGCGTCGCGATCAGCACCCATTGTCGCTTCAAGCACTGCGCGGCGCGAAACAACCACGTTGTTGCGCTTGCGGTCGAGTTTGATGACCTTGAATTCCATTTCCTTGTTTTCATACGGCGTCGTGTCCTTGACCGGACGGGTATCGACCAGAGAACCGGGCAGGAAGGCACGGATGCCGTTGACCATGACCGTCAGACCGCCCTTGACCTTACCGTTGACCATACCGGTAATGATTTCGCCTTCTTCCATGGATTTTTCCAGACCGATCCAGGCAGCCAGACGTTTGGCCTTGTCGCGCGACAACTTGGTGGCGCCGTAACCGTCTTCGAGCATTTCGATCGCAACGCTGACGAAATCGCCGATCTGCACTTCCAATTCGCCGCGATCCGTGCGGAACTCTTCAATGGCGATCAGACTTTCGGATTTCAGACCCGCATTAACGGTAACGAAATTATCGTCAATCCCGACGACTTCGGCGGTGATGACTTCACCTGCGCGCAATTCTTGTCGGGTTAAACTCTCTTCAAACAGAGCGGCAAAACTTTCCATACTGGATTCGGTGGAGGGGGAAACGGTTGACATTTAAAAAGTGACCCAAAATATCCGCAGTTAATGCGGGTTAAATTAAAC
>DAICZK010000113.1 GCA_027311185.1 Sulfuriferula sp. | reverse complement strand
GCCTGAGTCCGTTCCTGCCCGAAACGCTGACGCTGGTGGGGCAGATTTACGCCGATCTGGGCAAGAGCTGTACCGGCATCCACGGCCTGTTGATTCACGATGACGCGTATCTGGCCGAAGACGAAGACGCCACGGTGCTCGATCGCTCCGCACGCTGGCCGGGGAGCAGCCAGCCGCTAACCGGCGCAATGCTCACCCCGCGCCAGAAAACCGATGCATTGATCGCCTTTGGCAAGCTTGTCAGCGATCGGCTGGCTTTTTATGTCGACGCCACGATCAAATTCAGCGTCGCGCGCAACCTGTACGCCCGCGTCGTACTCGATCCCGCCGCCGAAGCGCGCTTCGCCCAGGCGCTTGCGCCATTCCTCGCGAACTACGATCATATCGCGCTCATGGCCATGCCCTATCTCGACGGCACGCAGGAGAAGCCCGCCGCCTGGCTGCAGAAACTGGCGCAAACTGTCGCGCAAACGCCCGGCGCGTTGCAGAAAGTCGTATTCGAACTGCAAACCAAAAACTGGCAGACCAATCAATGGATAGATGGAAATACGCTTAAAAGCTGGATGCAGATGCTCGTACGCCTGGGAGCGGTGAATCTGGCCTATTATCCCGATGATTTCATCGGCGATCATCCGCCGTTCGAGCCGACTTTTGAAGGCATGAGCCTGCAACAATTCCCTTATTATAAATTGAAACACTGATGGCTCTTTTTGTACAAATGGATACGATCGTCGCCCTGAGCGTGGAAAGCACCCGCAGCTTCCTGTTCGGCTACGCGTTTTATTATCCGCTGGTCATGGCCTGGATGTGGATGATAGGTGGCGTCTGGTATTACATGCGCTGGGAAAACCAGCATCATCTCGGCCCCGACACGCCGCCCCCAACCGCCGAACAGCCGCCCGCCAGTATCCTGATACCCTGCTTCAACGAAGAACAGAATGTACGCGACACCATGCATTACGCGCTGGCCTCGGCCTACCCCGATTTTGAAGTGATTGCTGTCAATGACGGCTCGCGAGACGGTACCGCCGCCATCCTCGATGAACTTGCGCAGAGCAATCCGCGGCTGCGCGTGGTGCATCTGACCAGCAATCAGGGCAAGGCCATCGCCTTGCGCGCCGGGGCTATCGCCGCGCAACACGAATTTCTGATCTGCATCGATGGCGATGCCCTGCTCCATCCCAATGCAGTCGCCTGGATGATGACGCATCTGGCTTCCGGCAAACGCGTCGGCGCTGTCACCGGCAATCCGCGCATCCTCAACCGCTCATCCTTGCTGGCTAAACTCCAGGTAGGGGAATTTTCCTCGATTATCGGGCTGATGAAGCGGGCGCAACGGGTCTATGGCCGGATATTCACAGTTTCCGGCGTCATCGTCGGGTTTCGACGCACAGCCTTGCACCGCATCGGCTACTGGTCCGAGGAAATGATCACCGAGGACATCGACATCTCCTGGCGGCTACAAATGGATTATTGGGACATACGCTACGAACCCGACGCCTTGTGCTACATTTACATGCCGGAGACTTTTCACGGGTTGTGGAAACAACGCCTGCGCTGGGCGCAGGGCGGTATCGAGGTACTGCTCAAGCACGGCCGCGATCTGCTGATCTGGCGACGCCGCCGTTTCTGGGCGGTAGCGCTGGAATATATCGCATCGGTGGCCTGGGCCTACATCATGTTCCTGATCATTCTGCTGTATCTGGTCGGACTGGTCGTCCCGCTACCGCCGCGCTGGCATGTCGACACGCTGTTGCCGCAGTGGAACGGAGTCGTGCTGGGCATCACGACATTGATCCAGTTCGGCATCAGCCTGATGATAGACCGGCGTTACGAACCAAAAAAGCGCTTTTTCCGTAACTATTTCTGGATTATCTGGTATCCGCTCGCATTCTGGCTGTTAATCATGCTGACTACCGTCGTGGCAGTGCCCAAAACCTTGCTCAAAAAACGCGGTCGCCGCGCACGCTGGGTCAGCCCCGACCGCGGCCTGCGCGCTACAAAGAACAATCCGTCATGAGTTACCCGCGCATACCCAAAACGGTTTACCACCCGGAACTGGTAACCAAAACAAAAAAAAGCGTGTTGTTCCTTATCGCGACCGCAGGCTGGATTATCTGGCTCTATATCATGCTGCCGCTGATTGCAGTACTGGCGTGGGCGTTCGGTTATCAGCGTCTGGAAATATTCGTACTGTCGGATTCCGTGCGAACATTTCAAACACTAAAGATCTATGCCTCAGCAATCGCCGTGGGCGGCGCACTGTTTATCTTGTGGGCGATGTATAACTGGCTGCGTTTTCACGCCCGTGACCGGCGCGGCTCTCTAAAACAAGTCTCGGCGCAAGATATCGGCCACACGTTCGGCCTGGAAGAAATCGCCGTATTACGCGCGCGACAAGAGAAAAACGCCGATTTCAGTTTTAATGCCGACGGACAGATCATTAGCATCGAACCGCACCGGAGCGCAATCAACGCTACAGCACTTGGCTCGCCACAAACTTCGCCCGACCACGACAAAATTTCGGGACCCGCCTGATCGAAAAATTAAATTCTCATTTCCTTAAAGAATTCGCAAAGCACGCCGTTAAGATTATTAAGAGTGTCAGCAAGTTGTAAGTGTTCTCGCCGGCTCCGGCGATCAATGCGACAACTTGGCGCAATATTTTAATCAAGCCTGGGGCATACACCGGGATAGTTTTTTAATTTTAGATGAGAAGCGGTAGTCTTACGCTTCTCATTAGTTTTTTCACGCCCTCGAACGCGGGGATACTCACCGCCACTTAGGCCCACTATACGCATATTGGACTTCACTCGTTTTCGTAGACATTTTTCAATTCCCGGCACGGAAATGAAATTCCGCCTGAAATTCTAGCGCAGGCTGGCCGCGTCCATGATTTCGACCTGATTTCCGTCGGGGTCGAGAACGTAAACCGAACGCGTACCATCCCTGTGCGTTGTCAATTCGCCCCAGCGCGCCGCATCACCGCGCGTGATTCCCAGGTGCGCCGGATGCTGCACAGGCAGCACCAGTGCCAGGCTCAGATTGGCGAATTTCAGCAACGCCCAGGTATCGTCCTGATACGCCACCTCACAATGGAATTGCTGGCGGTACCAGGTCACACTGGCGCTGATTTCGGTAACCGAGACGGCGAGATGATGAACAATATCCAGTTCCTGCTGACCACTCATTGTGTACCTCCTAATTATGATCTTGCCATGATTCACATACACCTGGCTAAGAGGATAAACTATTAGCCAGAGGTGAACAAATGCGATCGCAACTATAGGCAAAACAGACACGGAACTGGTATAGGCCGGAACTCAAGAAACGGGCACAGGAACGCCGAAGATGGCTTGAGAAACGGGTCTCGTTCCAGCCGTGAGCACGTCAACACACGACTGGCTGTTGGCGCGCGCCGGATTTTCACTTAACACAGAGTTCGCGCCGGCGCGCCGCGCATTTCCCAGCAACTGTGCACTAATGGCTTATGGTGGGCAAGCAGCGGGTGGCGCGCATGATGAGTCGAGAGGCTCACGTCCGGCTCTGCGAGAGATCGTAGGTGAACATCCCGCGGTCTACTCACCCCTATATCGCGACTGATGAAAGCTGGCTATATCTGACCGCGGCGCAGAACCGTGAACACGTCTGGTGGTCAGCTGATAGATGTCCGAGCGCATGACGACCTTGGGGTTCTGGCACCGTGATCCGAAAGTTTAAGTCTTTCACGGCGAGCGATTCGTTACACAGAAAATTGCTCGGGCGCATAGGTTCGAATGCATTGAAGTCTATTACAAGCGGAAGCGCTTGCATTCAACGCTCGGCGATCAATCACCGGTGTCGTTCTAGGAGCAAGCAGTAGCTTAACCGGGTGTTCACAAAATCAAGACAAGATCACTCTACGCCAGGGGCTCTATCGTGGGCAGATTCATGAACGCCTGTTCGCGCAATGTCGTCACAAAATCCTTGTGGAAAGCGCGTCCGGCATCGGCCTCGCGTGCAGCCGCATAAAGACCGCTCCACAGCCCGCGCCGGGTAATCGTACGCGCAACCACGTAACCGCGCTCCAGGTAGCTGGGAATCGCCCACGCCGGCAACGCTGCCAGCCCCTTGCGGCTGGCGACTAGCTGGACGATGGCGATGGTAAGTTCCGCGTAACGGCGCTCGGGATTGATGCCTGCGGGTTTTAACACGCGGCGTATCAAGTCGAGCAGACGATCGGGCGCCGGATAAGTAATCAGCACATCGCTGGCAAAATCCCGCGCGGTTAAATGCGATTTTGCCGCGAGCGGGTGCGCCGTCGCCATCAGCGCCAGCATTTCGTAGCGAAACAGCGGGTTGAACACCACGCCTTTTTGCTTGCCGGTTTCGGACACGATCACCAGATCCGCTTTATCTTCCGCCAGCAGGGCGATCGGGTCGGTATGAAACCCGCCCACCAGGTCCATTTCAACCTCGGGCCAGTTGGTGCGGTAAGCATCCATCGCCGGCATGAGCCAGTCGTAGCAGGTATGACACTCGACTGCGATGCGTAGTTTGCCCGACTGTTTATCCTCGACCAGCCTCGCCAGATCGCGTTTGGCGGCTTCAATTCGGGGCATGATGTCGCGCGACAACGCCAGCAGCAATTCTCCAGCAGCGGTAAGCCGCAAGGGGCGCGCGCGTTCGAACAGGTTCACGCCGTAATAGGTTTCGAGCGCGACCAGTTGATGCGACAATGCGGACTGGGTCAGAAAAAGACGCCTCGCGGCGCTGGTGATGCTGCCGCAGTCGTTGATGGCCTCAATCAGGCGCAGATGTTTGAGTGCAAGCATATATGAAAATAATTCATGCAATTGATAAAAACAATTCGTTTGCATCATAGAGGATATTACCGCAAGATGCACGCTGTCAGTGCCATCTAATATCCCCCTGGAGTAACCCACCATGACTACCATACACAGTTTAGGCTTTCCCCGCATAGGCAAGCACCGCGAACTCAAATTCGCCCTGGAAAAATTCTGGCACGGCGAAATCGACGTCGCCGCTCTCGAAGCTCAAGGCAGCGAATTGCGCGCCCGCCATTGGCAAATCCAGCAGCAAGCCGG
>DAICZK010000112.1 GCA_027311185.1 Sulfuriferula sp. | reverse complement strand
ATACCAAGCAGAAAGGCCGGGAAGCGACAGCATTCGACACGACTGCACAACTTTTCGCGGGCCAACTGAAACAGGACTCAACCGACTTTCAGGTACAGGTGAACGACTTGCGCAGCGGCGCGGCGGCGCTCACTGATGCGCAAGCGCGTAACAAACTCACGGAATTGATCGCCGTGTCCGACCCGTTCGCCGCTGGCATTGACGCCACCCTCAACAAGTTCCAGCAGCTTGTGACTACAAAACAAATCAGCTTCGCCGCTTTCCTTGCCAGCGACGACATCCTCTCCGATGCACGGGGCGTGGCAAAAGCTTACGAGAGTCTGGGCTCGATAGGCTATGCCGCTGCCATCGTCACCGGATTACTGGCCTTGGGCAGCCTCGTGCTGTTCGGCTTTGTCAACATCAACGAATCCAAACGCCGGGTACAGCTCAGCGAAGCGGAAAACAAACGTAACCAGGAAGCCATCTTGCGCCTGCTCAACGAACTGGGCGATCTTGCCGATGGCGACCTGACCGCCAACGCAACGGTCACCGAGGACATCACCGGGGCGATTGCCGACTCCATCAATTTTACCATCGATGAATTGCGCGGCCTGGTTTCTGGTATCAACCGGGCAACCGAAAAAGTGACCCATACCACGCTGCAAGCACAGGCGATTTCCGAAGAGCTGCTGGCCGCGGCACAACGCCAGTCGCAAGAGATCGAAGAAACCTCGGCTGCAATTCTGGGTATTTCCCAGTCGATCAATGAAGTCTCAGTAAGCGCAAACCAGTCGGCGCAGGTGGCGAATCAATCGCTGGAAGCGGCCGAAAAAGGCACGTTGGCGGTAGAAAATTCCATCGCCGGTATGAACAGCATCCGCGAGAACATGCAGGAGACCTCCAAACGGATCAAGCGCTTGGGTGAATCTTCGCAAGAAATTGGCGAGATCGTGGAGCTCATCTCGGATATTACCGAACAGACCAACGTGCTCGCACTCAACGCGGCTATCCAGGCCGCCGCAGCCGGCGAAGCTGGACGGGGTTTCTCGGTAGTTGCGGAAGAGGTGCAGCGTCTGGCCGAACGCTCTGGGCAGGCAACCAAACAAATCGCCGCGATCGTCAAAACTATTCAGTCGGACACGCAGGATGCCGTGTCGGCCATGGAAACCAGTACGCAAGGTGTCGTGGAAGGTGCCAAACTGTCCGATGCGGCGGGTCGCGCGCTCAACGAAATCGGACAGGTTTCGCGCAATCTGGCCGACCTTATCGAAAATATTTCCGCGGCAACCGACAATCAGGCGGTAGCTACCGGCAAAGTGGCGCAAGCAATGCAATACATACAACAAATCACCGAGCAAACCACTGCGGGAACGCAGCAAACCGCATCGTCTATCGGCGAACTCTCCGCGCTGGCGGCAGATTTGAAAAAATCCATTTCCGGCTTCAAGCTGGCCTAAAATTGCCTATGCCTTTATCGTTAGCGCTTGCTGACGAAATACCAAAGCCCGCTTTACTGCGGTTGCGCGGATCATGAAAGCAATAGACTGATTATACGGATAAAATTATGAGCGACACGGCAGAATACGATATTGCACCACTAAGCTGGATCAAAGCCGAAATCGATCACGCGTTGCAGCAGGCCAACGACATCATCGCTCGCTATAAACCCGATGAAGACGACCCTGCCCTGCTGCGCCAGGCATGCACCTACTTGCACCAAGTGACGGGTGCGGTAGCAATGGTCGATCTGCAAGGTATCGCACTGGTATGCCAGGAAATCGAAAAACTGACCGAAGCGCTGGCGCAATCGACCATCGCGATCAGCCGGACGGCACTCGATCTTATTCGCGACGCCAACCATGCGGTCGAACATTATCTGGACGGACTGCTTAAAGACAAACCTAACCTCGAACTGCAATTATTCCCCGTTTATGAGCAATTGCGACTCGCGCGCGGCATAGATCAAACCAACGCAAGCGATCTGTTCTTCCCGGACATGGGGCACCGCGCGCCAACTCGAGGCGAGGCCGCACAACTTACAGCAGCAGAACAGAGTCAACTGGTCAAAAAATCACGCACGGAATTTCAGCGCGGGCTGCTCGATTTTCTGCGGCAACAACAGGCCGAGCGAGGACTGACAGCAATGCGAGACGCGGTCCGCGCAGTCGAAACCGCGCTGAACGCGCCCGCCGCACGCACTTTCTGGTGGGGTGCCAGTGCCTTCGTCGATTGCCTGATCAATCGATCGATCGAACCCACTTTCGCAGTCAAGCAACTGTGCGCCCGCATCGACTTGCAAATGCGTCGCCATATCGAAGGCTCGCACAAAATCGCCGAACGTCTGTTACGCGATCTGCTCTATTTTATCGCCCAAAGCCAGGACAGCAGCGATCATGTAACCGAAGTCAAAAAAACATTCGGCCTTGCCCGCCTGATACCCGACCAAACCGTCGCAGCCCCGCACATGCGCGAACTGCAGCAAACGCTCAAACAGATATTGGTGACGCTCAACGGCGCCAAGGAATCGTGGATTAAAATCGCCTCCGGCAACCGCGACGCGCTACCCGCATTTCAAGCCGGCATTGGCGAATTGCAGAGCTCGACCGCAGCGTTAAACAACACCCAGATCAGCAAACTCGTCAATGAAATCGATGCTGTCGCCACCGACTTGCTTCAGCTACCGCCGCAACGCCAAGAAGCCATCAATCTGGAAATTGCAACCACATTGCTGTTATTGCAAAACAATCTCGAACACTATGAAGATATCAGCGGTGAGCTGATTCGGCAGGTCGAGGTGCAGAGCCAGCGCATCCACGCCGCTGCGTACTCCGAGGTCGACCTCGCCACGCTGGACGAAATTCCCTTGCTGGATGAAATCTCCCGACAGGCGCAGGAAAAACTATTGATGGCGCAAGTCACGCAGGAAATTCAGCTCAACGTACAAAAAATCGAAGAATCGCTGGACGGCTTTTTCCGCGACGGCCTGCATGACCGGCAACTGATCGTCGACATTAATCGCCCTCTGACCGAAATTTACGGCGCCCTCAGCATCATGCAGCTGGATGCAGCGGCGCAAGTGCTAGAGCGCACCCGGCAGATGATAGACGAACTGAGCGACCCTGCCGTCGCCATCGATGAAACGCAATTTCCCATCATCGCCGATGCTGTCAGCAGCATCAGTCTCTACGTCGATGCACAACGCTATGGTCGGGGCGACGCGCTACAGATATTGCAACCGATCTTGCGCCAACTTGGCCTTATTGACGAGCAGCCCGTTCCCCATCCGGCCAACAACGACCGTATAGAAGACGAACTGCTGACACTCAAAACCGATTTGTCCGAGCAGCTTGGCGCATGGCAAGACGCCCCCGACGACGCGGATTCAAAAAAAAACATCGCTGACACACTGCAAAAAATCGGGCAAGACGCCGAACTGGTGGGTGACTTCGGCCTTAAATCGCAAGTCGAGGCCACACTGGCGCAAATCCGGACAGGAGATAGTCACGCCGCTCTGAACGACCTGGCCCGACAAATGGCAAGCCCGGGGCAAACCGACACTATCGCAAGCCCGGCACCACTTCCCCTGATGGAAGAGATCGATGCCGAGCTACTGGAAATTTTCCTTGAAGAAGCCTCGCAAGTGCTCGACACCATACTCGGTACGCTGGAAACGCTGACTGCGCAGCCGCACGACCACGACGCGATGCAAACCGTGCGCCGAAGCTTTCACACCCTAAAAGGCAGCGGCCGCATGGTTGGTCTGCGCGATCTGGGAGAAACCGCCTGGGCAATCGAACAATTGCTTAACCTCTGGCTGCAGGAAGAAAAGCTCGTCTCAACCGAATTGCTCGCGCTGCTGAACCAGAGCTACTCCATATTTTTCGCTTGGGTTAACGCGCTCAAAAGCCATGCCGCGGCGGAAATCGATTACGCGTCATTAATCGTCCAGGCGGACCGGCTACGCCTCGGAACCCCGGAACCAGCGCCAACCGCCTCGCCGCCCGATGCGCAAATCCCGGTGCCTGCTGCGCCTGGGGCCGAGACCGCTGGGTTCGAACCGGGATACTCTCCTGCCGGGTCGCCCAGTGACTCGACCGCCGACAGCGGAGAGGTCTTGCCCTTGAGCGACGAGCCCGACGCCGCCACATCCCCGACCGAAGTTGGCTACACTGCAAGCGAGCAAGACAGTGGCGACGACGCAGAATTGCAACCGGATGACGCACTCGAGGCCCAAATAGTCGCCGAATTCGAGCCTGAGCCTGAGCCTGAGCCTGAGCCTGAGCCTGAGCCTGAGCCTGAGCCTGAGTCCGCAGCAGAGCACAGCGCGCCCGACGAAAAGCGCGTTGCGATAGGCGCCAACGTGATTTCTGCCATGTTACTCGACATTTTTTTACGCGAAGCCAAACAGCATCATCAGACCTTGCACGACGAGTTCGACCGGCTGTGTAGTCATCCCACTGAAGTGGTCAACCACGAGTTCATGCGTGCTGCCCATACTCTGGCGGGCATCGCCGGGCTCACCGGTTTCCCTGCCGTCGCCGACCTGGCCCACGCGCTGGAAGGGCGGCTCAATCGCCTCTATAACCTCGGCGCGCCGTTGCCCGCCAACGACAGTGCGACCGATGCCGCCATCGCGCATATCGCCGACATGCTACGGCGCATAGAGCATCACGAAGCCCCAATTGCCGCGCCCGACATAATAGAACAACTGGGCAGGGTTCCAGTCAGCGCCGTCGAACCGATCGACGACGCCATCGTAAGTGACAATGCTGAAACCGGCGAGGAATCCTGGCCTGTACCGCAGGAAGCCACGATCGACACGTTCCCGGCAACGCAAGTCGAGTTGCCCGATACGGAAAATACGCATCCGACGTCGACTTTGCATACCTTGTTGTTACCGAGCGATAGTACCGATCAGCAGCAGGTGATCGTCGACGACGTAGACGAACAATTGCTGCCAATTTTCCTCGAAGAAGCGGCCGATCTGTTGCCCGCGATCGAACAATCGCTACGCAACTGGCGGCAAACGCCCGGTGGTGAAGAACAAGCCAACATACAGCGCCTGCTCCATACGCTCAAAGGCAGCGCGCGCATGGCGGGGGCGATGCGCCTCGGGGAATTGACGCACGCACTGGAAACGGAGGTCGT
>DAICZK010000111.1 GCA_027311185.1 Sulfuriferula sp. | reverse complement strand
AAGTGGTGCCGTCGAAAAGGGCGCGGATTATACCCGATTTCTCAAAACATTTCCGCGAGTTAGCTACAAAAAGCCGTGGTTCAGGACTCAGCAAATAGCGTGCCTGTTCGTTCAGCCCACTTGCGCCCTTAGTTGCTTGAGCTCTTCCTTGAGCTCGTCGTGGCGCACTCGTTCCAGCTCGTTCATGGCCAGCCCTTTGGCCTGCAGCATGGACATTTCGGTCTCGATGGCATCGCGCCGTATCTTGCGCATGATTCCCGTAAATTCGGCCAAAATATCGAAATCCTCACCCCAGTGGATGACCTCGCCCTGCGCGTTGGCAAACACCGGCCCGTGCAATGTACCCTGAAAATGCTGAATCATCGCCGCCGTGCTGGTTTCGTCAGCCGATTCGTTCAGCCAGTCGACCAATGCGGCGATCGCAGCACCTTCATTGCCCTCGCCGTGAAAATCGCGGGGTAGCTCGCGCGCCAATTCCGGTTTCATCACCAGACAACGCAACAGGATGCGCAAACCGGAAGGAACTGCACGTTTGGCCTTTTGCGGCGCCTGACGTTGCGGTGCAGCGATCGGTTTGATGACATACAGGGCTTCCAGTTCCGCCTGTGTCACTCCCGCCAATGCGGCCACTTCCTTGCGCAGCAGCAGTGCGGTGGTGGGGGCGGTGATGGCGGTGAGCAGGGGTTGGGCATTCTTGAGCAAGGCGCTGCGACCTTCCTGCGTGCGCAGGTCCACATCTGCAGTCAGCTCGCGCAACAGATACCCGGACAGCGGCAAAGAATTCTCCAACTCGTGCTCGAAGGCTTCGGTACCGAATTCGCGTATATAAGTGTCGGGGTCGTGTTCTTCCGGCAGGAACAGAAAACCGATGCGTTTTCCGTCCACCAGCTGCGGCAGGGCATTTTCCAGCGCGCGCCACGCGGCTTTCTGGCCCGGCTTGTCACCATCGAAGCAAAACACGACCTGATCGCACAGGCGCAGCAGCTTTTGCACGTGGAACGGTGTGGTGGCTGTACCGAGCGTAGCGACCGCATACTCCACACCGTGCTGCGCCAAAGCCACGACATCCATGTAACCCTCGACCACCAGTACCCGACCGGCATCGCGTATCGCGCGCGTGGCCTGAAACAGCCCATATAGCTCATGCCCCTTCTGGAACAGCGCCGTTTCCGGCGAATTGAGGTATTTGGGTTCACCACCGTCGAGTACTCGGCCGCCGAAACCGATCACATCGCCTTTCTGGTTAATGATGGGAAACATCACCCGGTCGCGGAAACGGTCGTATTGCTGCCCGGCGTCGTTGACGATCACCAACCCCGCAGCCTCCAGCGCGGCATCACCATAGGGCGAAAAAACCTGATCCAGATTTCTCCAGCCGTCCGGCGCGTAACCGAGGCCGAAGCGCGCGGCGACTTCACCCGTCAGACCGCGTGCTTTAAGATAGTCGATCGCCTTGGGTGACGCTTTGAGCTGCTGCCGGTAATACTGTTCCGCGCGCTGCATAATATCAATCAAACTGGTCGTTTGCCGGGCCTGCGCAGGATTCGGCGCAGTCATTTCAGGCATCACCATGCCGACCTGCTCGGCCAGCGTGCCTATCGCTTCGACATAGCCCAGCCCGGCAAATTCCATCAAAAAGCCGATAGCCGTACCATGCGCGCCGCAACCGAAACAATGATAAAACTGTTTGGTAGGCGAAACAGTGAACGAAGGGGTTTTTTCGTTATGGAACGGGCAGCACGCTTGATAATTCGCGCCCGATTTTTTCAGCGGAACACGGCGATCGATCACCTCCACAATGTCGGTACGACTTAACAGGGTCTGAATAAAATCCTGCGGAATCATAGCAATGCCTTTGATTCACGCACGACAGGCGCGTGAAATTAACCGACTAATCTGGCTTTGATTCGGCCCGACACGAGCGCCATATCGGCCCGGCCAGCCAATTTCGATTTCACCGCCGCCATGACCTTGCCCATATCCTTGACGCCCGTAGCTCCCGTTTCCGCCACGGCCTCGGCGACTACCGCATCAATCTCCGCGTCACTCGCGGCATCAGGCATATAAGCTTGCAGCACGGCAACCTCGAAATGCTCGATGTCCGCCAGTTCCTGCCGCCCTGCCGCTTCGAATTGCGCAATGGAATCGCGCCGCTGCTTGAGCATCTTATCGATGGCTGCAATAATCTGCGCGTCGTCGAGCTCGATCCGCTCATCCACCTCGCGTTGCTTGATCGCCGCGAGCAACAGCCGAATCGCCCCCAACCGCGCCGTTTCCTTGGCGCGCATGGCGGACTTCATGTCTTCGGTAATTCTGGCTTTCAAACTCATGGGTAACGCCAATCGACAGGCTGGCAAGAATCTTGCAAATCAATACATTTTGGGAGGCAGCGTCTGATTGCGAATACGCTTGTAATGCCGCTTGACCGCGGCAGCGAGCTTGCGTTTGCGCTCGGCAGTCGGTTTTTCATAAAACTCACGGGCACGCAACTCGGTCAGCAGACCGGTTTTCTCAACGGTGCGTTTAAACCGGCGCATGGCTACTTCGAATGGCTCGTTTTCCTTGACGCGGACACTAGGCATGTAATCTGAACTCCAAAATGGGAGGAAAAGGGTGGATTATACCCCTCTCCTCGGTTTTTTCCAAGTATTGCTACACGCTTTTATTTTGCACTGCAACTAGCCTCGTCGGTCGGCGCGATCCCCTTAAAAACAAATGCGGCGCATCTCCATACGCAGCCGCACCCGCAGCGATTTCTGGGTTAAAATAAGCGCATGGCCTATCAAGTATTAGCGCGCAAGTGGCGCCCCAAAACCTTCGCGGAACTCGCCGGACAGGCGCATGTGGTACGCGCGTTGAGCAATGCGCTGGACCAGAATCGCCTGCATCACGCCTATCTCTTTACCGGCACGCGTGGGGTAGGCAAAACCACGGTCGCGCGCATTCTGGCCAAGGCGCTCAATTGCGAAACCGGCATTACCGCCACCCCCTGCGGAATATGCTCGGCGTGCACCCAGATCGACGCCGGACGGTTTGTCGATTTGCTTGAACTTGACGCCGCGTCCAACACCGGCATCGACAACATGCGCGAAGTCCTCGATAACGCTCAGTACGCGCCGACGGCGGGGCGCTTTAAAGTTTATATTATCGACGAAGTTCACATGCTCTCCAAGCAAGCGTTCAATTCCATGCTCAAGACGCTGGAAGAACCGCCCGAGCACGTCAAATTCATCCTCGCCACGACCGACCCGCAAAAAATTCCTATCACGGTACTGTCGCGCTGTCTGCAGTTCAATCTCAAGCAAATGCCGCCCGAGCTGGTGCGCGAACATCTGACCAAGATCCTGGCGCTGGAGGATATCCGTGCCGAACCCGCCGCGTTACAACTGATAGCGCGCGCCGCGCAAGGCAGCATGCGCGATGCGCTGTCCCTGCTCGACCAGGCCATCGCCTACAGCGGCGGCGAAATTTTAACCGACACGGTGCACAACATGCTCGGCGCGCTGGACCGGCATTATCTATTCAATCTGCTTTTCGCCCTCATTGCCAACGACGGCCCGGCCTTGCTCGAACAAGCCGAACACATGGCGATGCGCAGTATCGATTTCGACGCCGCACTACAAGACCTCGCTGCTCTGTTGCAGCAGATCGCGTTGACCCAGATCGTACCGGCGGCGCTCGCCGACGACACCCCCGAACGCGACACCCTGGTCGAACTGGCCGCAAAAATCGATCCGCAAACCGTGCAACTCTATTATCAGATCAGTATACTGGGGCGGCGTGACCTGGCGCTTGCGCCGGACGAATTCGCCGGTTTCAGCATGACCTTGTTGCGCATGCTGGCCTTCGTTCCACTGACCGGCGACGCGATCCAACCCGCCCCGCTGCCGAAAGTCCCGCCGACGCGCCCAGCCGCACCCGAACCTGCCGCAGCGCCAACCCAGGACTACGCGTTGCCCGTCGCTGCCGTCGCGCCGGCGCCGGCCCCGAGCGCGCCGCTGACAGTGGCAGAGCCCGCCCCGACCGCGACTGCGACCGACGCGGGCTGGTGGACTCAGCTGGTCACACAGCTCACACTCGGAGGTCAAGCGCGTATGCTGGCCCTGCAATGCGAATTGCGACAATTTGCGGCTGACCACCTGCAATTGCGCCTACCCGTTGCGCAAAAACATTTAATCGAAAAATCCTATCAGGATAAATTGCGCGAAGCGCTCAACAAACATTTCGGCCGCACTATCCGTCTGGAAATCGACCTGACCGAGGCCGCTGCCAATACCCCGATCAAACAGCAGAATGAAGCTCGGGCGAGCCGTCAGGCGGAGGCAGAAACGCTGATCCAGGAAAATAATTTCGTTCGCGACGCGATCAATCAGCTCGATGCGCGCATCGTCAGCGTACAACCCACAACCCAACCCTAAATTCAAGGAGTAGCAGCATGCTAAAAGGCGGCATAGGCAACATGATGAAACAGGCTCAGCAAATGCAGGAAAACATGCAAAAAATGCAGGAAAAGCTGGCCGAGATCGAAGTCGAGGGCGTCTCCGGCGCTGGGCTGGTCAAGGTTCTGATGACCTGCCGCAACAATGTGCGCCGGGTCACGATAGACCCCAGCCTGTTGAGCGACGATAAAGACATGCTCGAAGATCTGGTCGCCGCCGCCATGAACGACGCAGTACGCAAAGCCGAAGCGACCAGTCAGGAAAAGATGAGCGGGTTCACCGCCGGACTCAACCTGCCGCCCGGCCTCAAATTACCATTCTGACCATCGCCGCGACATGAAATCCCCCTCGCGGCTGGCCGATCTGATCGCCGCCTTGCGAGTGCTCCCGGGCGTCGGTCCCAAGTCGGCGCAACGCATGGCCTATCATCTGCTCCAGCGCGACCGGGCGGGCGCGGCACAACTGGCGCGAGCGCTTGAGCAGGCGCTGACGCACATAACGCACTGCGCATTGTGCAACGATTTTAGCGAAACGCCGGTCTGTCCGCTCTGCACCTCGTCCACGCGCGACACCAGCCAGCTCGCAGTCGTCGAAATGCCCACCGATCTGCTGATGATGGAACAGACCCAAAGCTATCGCGGGCTGTATTTCGTGCTCATGGGCCGGCTCTCTCCGCTGGACGGGATAGGCC
>DAICZK010000110.1:267-5159 GCA_027311185.1 Sulfuriferula sp. | reverse complement strand
TACACCACGCCTTCACAAAATCTCCCTACGAAACAAAATCCTGCGCGATCATCACGCGAATTTATGAAAAGATCGGGTTAAAACGGTTCGAACAAACTGATCAATTCGTCTGGACTGAACGCGCCTACACCGGCGGCGGCATCGCCGAGTATGCCTTGCGTCAGCGAGCGTTTGCGCTCCTGCATGTGGATGATTTTTTCCTCCACCGTGCCTATGGTGGTGAGTTTGTAGGCAAACACCGGGTTTGCCTGGCCGATGCGATGCGCGCGGCCAGTGGCTTGGTCCTCCACCGCGGGATTCCACCAAGGATCGTAATGAATGACCGTATCCGCCGTCGTCAAATTCAGGCCTACGCCGCCTGCCTTGAGGCTGATCAGAAACAAGGGCACTTCGCCATCCTGAAATTTCTGCACCGGCACGGCGCGATTCTGGGTTTCTCCGGTCAGGCGGACGAAGGGGATCTTCAGTTCCGCTAGTTCGGGTTCTATCAGATCGAGCATGGAAGTAAATTGCGAAAACAGCAGGATGCGCCGTCCTTCTTCTATCATGTCGGGCAACAGGGAAGTCAGCATGTCGAGCTTGGCTGACTGATGCACGCGGCGCGCGGCGGCCAGTTTGAGCAGACGCGGGTCACAGCAGACCTGACGCAGTTTTAACAGCGCGTCGAGGATGACGATCTGGCTTTTCTTGAACCCCTTGGCGTCGATTTCGCGACGGATCTTGTCCTGCATGACCGTGCGCACCGATTCGTACAGATCGCGCTGGCTGCCGACCAGTTCGCAACTGCGGATGATATCGGTTTTGGCTGGCAGTTCGGTGACCACCTCGGCCTTGGTGCGCCGTAACATAAAGGGCCTGATGCGTTGCGCGAGCGCCGCACTACGCTGTTTGTCGTCGTGTTTTTCTATTGGGGTGCGGAACTGGCGCTTGAACGCTTCGGCGCTGCCGAGGAATCCCGGTAACAGGAAATGAAACAGCGACCAGAGTTCGCCGAGGTGGTTTTCCATCGGCGTGCCGGTGAGCGCGACACGATAGCGTGCCTGAATTTGATGAACGATTTGGGTGGAGAGCGCCTTGGGATTCTTGATCGCGTGCGCTTCGTCGAGTATGAGCAGATGAAATTGTTGCGCAGTCAGAAAATCCTTGTCGCGCGCCAGCAGGGGATAAGTGGTCAACACCAGATCATAATCCTGTATCTGGTCAAAATATTGCTTCCTGTCTACGCCATGCAACAGCAGCACGCGTAGCCCTGGGGTGAATCGCGCCGCTTCGGCACGCCAGTTAAACATCAGGCTGGTCGGCGCGATGACCAGACTGGGTAGATTCGCGCGTCCGGACTGTTTTTCGACCAGTAAATGCGCCAGCGCCTGCAAGGTTTTGCCCAGCCCCATGTCGTCGGCCAGCACGCCCGCCAGGCCGTATTCGCGCAAAAACTGCAACCAGTTCAGACCGTCTTGCTGGTAGCCGCGCAAATCCGCGACCAGACCTGTGGGCACGGGCACGGGCGCGATGCCTTCGAACGTTCTGAGTTTGTTGCCCAGCGCCAGCAAACGCTGCCCGCCCAGCCAGCGCGGTCGCGCATTGGCTTCAAGCTCGGCCAGCCGCGTGGCGTGCAGGGTATTGAGTTCGAGTTTGCCGTCGTGGGTAAGTTTGGCGCTGCTGTCAAACAGCTCTATCAACACCGATAAAATGCCTTGCAATCGCTGCAGCGGCAGAGCGAGCATGCGCTTGTCGGGCAGCATGCACACCAGTTTGCGCTTGCTGTCTATGGTCGGGTCGGTCAACTCGCGGATCTGGTCCGGGGTATATTGCTGAAAGGTTTGGGTCAGGATGGGTAATAAGCTGATTCGCTCGCCGTCCACTTCTATTCCAAGGTCGAGGTTAAACCAGTCGGTATCGGATTTTTCTTCGATTTCGATGCTGATGTCGTCATTGACACTGGCGACCCGGTATGGGAAATTGGTCTGGATTTCGATAGTCCAGCCCAGATCCTGTAATCTGGGCAGGTCTTCGGTCATGAAGTTGAGCCACTCGCCCGGCTGCGCCAGGCTGTAGGCCGTCATTTGCGCCGGGGTGATCGCAACCGCCGGGAAAATCTGCTGGATCAGCGACAGATCGGTGTGGTTGAGGATTTGTCTGGCGAATGCCTGTTCCTGCACCAGGTCGCGATTGACGTTGCAGCGCACATTGTCGCGGCGCTGGCTGATGCTGCTGCCGGCCTGATGACTGTTGACGCGTATGCCGTGATACTCGAACGCCAGTTGCGCGGCGGGCAAATAGTGCACACTGTTGTCGTCACGCCGTTTCCAGTGCGTACTGAGATTGACCGGCAGTTCCAGCAAAATCAGTACCGGGTCGGGGGCAACGTCGTCGAGCTGCCGGCTGAGCAAGGGTTCGGGGGTGGGCAGGGTGACGTTCGGCAACTGCAGTTTCAGCGAACTGGAGACTTTGGGGAGCAGGTGGTTGGGTATAGGCGGCGACAGCAACAGCACGCTTGCCAGGCTGTCGCTCAGCCCGGTCTGCAGCGCCCCGCACTGAAAAGTCCGGGTGTCGATGCGCCACGGAGGGACGACGGCGAGAATCTGCTCGTGTTCGAGCAGCGCCACGCCGAGCTGCTGGTTGCCGTCGTCGTCGGCAATCCAGGCCAGCGTGCAGTCGCGCGGTTCGCCCAGCGTCAGGGCCGGATTGCCGCTGTCCTGCCAGTAAGCCCGCCCGCTTGCGATCAGGTCATGTAGCAAGGCGCCGCTGTTGGGTCCGCTGATTTTCGGGTCACCGGGCGATTGGGGATTGCACTGGAAAATTCGTGCGCACAGCGTGCGGTCGAGCGCGCTGGCGACATTGCCTCCACGGCCCATGGCAACCTCGAAGAATTGCGTGTAACGCATCGCCTTGCCAAACAATTTGTCTTTTTTGAGCCTAGCCCGCATCAGTCGCACGTCGAGGCCGGAGCCGTAATAAGCGGGCGTGAGCACGTAGAGCAAACGGTAGGTTTCGTTGAGCGGATAGGCCGGGGCGTCGATTTCCGCGAGCGCCTCGCCGATTTGTTCAAGCCAGTTCAGCGCCGGATAATTAGCTGCGTCGACGTCGACCTGGCGTTCCGGCCGATTCGGCGCGGCGAACGCTTCGGCGGGAGCCGTGGTCGGAGGCGTGTGCAGCGTATGAATCAGAACCGCGATCACATGTTTGCAATTGCGCCCTATGGGGCAATCGCAAGCGCCGTCGATGATGAGTTTGCCGTTACGCATCTGCAAATGTATGCGCTGATGATACGGCAGTGCGCGACTGCCCTGAACTTCGGCCACGATCGCGTGGTCGCTGTCGTCCAGACTGGCGTGATTGACTCGGTGTTGATCGAAGATGGCCAGTCCGCGCTCGTAAAAAACGGCGGGAAAGGTCTTCTTGATATCGGCCAGCGTATACTGAATATGCATAATGTGTCGTCGGGTTTACGTGAGTAGGGGCTTGAGGTAAAAGCCGGTGTAGCTGGCGGAAACGGCGGCGATGTGTTCGGGCGACCCGGCGGCGACGATGTAACCGCCGTCGTCGCCGCCCTCCGGCCCGATGTCGATGACCCAGTCTGCTGTCTTGATGACATCGAGATTGTGTTCGATGATGACCACTGTATTGCCCTGATCGACCAGGCGATGCATGACTTTGAGCAGCATGTCGATATCGTGGAAATGCAGGCCGGTGGTCGGTTCGTCGAGTATGTAGAGGGTGCGTCCGGTATCGCGTTTGGATAATTCCAGCGACAGTTTTACCCGTTGCGCTTCGCCGCCGGAGAGCGTGGTCGCGGCCTGCCCGAGCTCGATGTAACCCAGACCGACATCGAGCAGGGTTTGCAGTTTGCGGGCCAGCACCGGCACCGCATTGAAGAAATCATAGGCATTTTCTACCGTCATCGCCAGAATTTCCGCTATGTTTTTGCCTTTGTACTGAATTTCCAGGGTTTCGCGGTTATAGCGCTTGCCTAGACAGACATCGCAGGGCACGAAAATATCCGGCAGAAAATGCATTTCGACTTTGACTACTCCGTCGCCCTGACACGCTTCACAGCGCCCGCCCTTGACGTTAAAAGAGAATCGGCCCGGGCTGTAGCCGCGCTCGCGGGCGCCGGGCACTCCGGCAAACAGTTCTCGGATCGGGGTGAACAGTCCGGTGTAAGTGGCGGGATTGGAGCGTGGGGTACGGCCTATCGGGCTTTGATCCATGTTGATGACCTTGTCGAACAAGGCCAGTCCGCTGATCGCCGCAAACGGCGCGGGCTCTGCCGACGAGCCGTACAAATGGCGCGCCATGGCGGCATACAGCGTATCGTTGATGAGCGTGGATTTGCCCGAGCCCGATACGCCGGTCACGCACACCAGCAACCCGGCCGGGAGGGTCAGGGTCAGATGCTTGAGATTATTGCCGCTGGCGCCGCTCAGCACCAGTTGGCGTTGCGGATCGGGCAACCGGCGTTGCGCCGGAATGGCGATCCGGCGCCGCCCGGACAGGTATTCGCCGGTCAGCGAAGTCGGATGCGCCATGATCTCCGCCGCGGTGCCGCAGGCGACGACATGACCGCCGTGAATTCCGGCGCCCGGCCCCATGTCGACCACATAATCGGCGCTGCGGATGGCGTCTTCGTCGTGTTCGACCACAATGACCGAATTGCCCAGATCGCGCAGGTGCCGCAGCGTTGCGAGCAGGCGGTCATTATCGCGCTGGTGCAGCCCTATCGACGGCTCGTCGAGCACGTACATCACGCCGGTCAGGCCGGAGCCGATTTGCGACGCCAGGCGTATGCGCTGGGCTTCGCCGCCGGACAGGGTTTCCGCCGAGCGGTCGAGCGACAGGTAGGCCAGGCCGACATTGTTGAGGAATTGCAGGCGCGCGACGATTTCCTTGAT
>DAICZK010000110.1:0-257 GCA_027311185.1 Sulfuriferula sp. | reverse complement strand
CAGGCGCGTGCCCTCGCAGGCGGGGCAGGGCTGGCTGTTGAGGTACTTGGCGAGTTATTCGCGCACCGCGCTGGAGTCGGTTTCTTTGTAGCGACGCGCCAGAATATTGAGGATGCCCTCGAAAGCGTGCTGGCGCGCACGGCGCTCGTCCGGGTACTGGAAAGCGATGTGTTCCTTGCCGCTGCCGTTGAGCAACAGGTCGCGGACGGTTTCCGGCAACTGTTCGAACGCGGTGTCGAGATCGAACCGGTAATGCT
>DAICZK010000010.1 GCA_027311185.1 Sulfuriferula sp. | reverse complement strand
GATGAAGACGGCTTGGTGGCGATCCGGTTTGCGCCTCGCGCCGCCGCGCAGATCGACGCATGGCGGCGCATACAGCGCCATTATTGGCAAGATCAGCTTGGGACGGATAATGGTTACAATACAGACTGAGGCGGAGAAAAGCGCATTGCTGGACCACGCGGCCTCGCTGCTGCGCCTGACCGGCTATGCGGATGCGGCGGGCAAAGCGTTGATAGAGGATATTGCGCAATGGCTGCTGGCTTTGCCTGACGCCGCTACTGTTGCCGGCGCTGTGCGCTGGCAACATGCGCTGGGGGCGGCGATGCTGGCGGCCGATTTGCACATGGACGCCGAAAGCATTGCCGCAACCTTGTTGTTGCAGGTGCCGGTCGACGAGCAGGCGCCGATCCCGGCTACGGTGCTGGATCTGGCGCGCGGCGTGGCGAAGCTCGACGGCATAGGGCAATTGATCAGCGGCGCCGATGCGGCGCGCAGGGACGGTCACAGTCAGGCGGAGAACCTGCGCCAGATGTTACTGGCGATGGTCGCCGACATTCGTGTCGTGTTGATCAAGCTGGTAGAACGCGCGTATGCGCTGCGTATGCTGATACAGGGCGACGACGAGGCGGCGCGCCTGCAGATCGCCAGGGAAGTGCAGACGCTGTTCGCCCCGCTGGCCAATCGGCTGGGAATCTGGCAAATCAAGTGGGAAATGGAAGACCTCTCCTATCGGATTCTGGAGCCCGACAACTATCAGCGCATCGCCCGATTGCTGGATGAGAAACGTCTGGATCGCGAACGCTATATCGAGCAATTGGTAAGCGACTTGCGCGCCGAACTGCTCGCTGCGGGAATTGCCGCCGAGGTGACCGGCAGGCCAAAACATATTGTCAGCATTATCAACAAGATGAATCGCAAGCACCTGGCTTTCGAACAACTGTACGATATCCGCGCGGTGCGCGTGCTGGTGCCGGAACTCAAGGATTGCTATACCGTGCTGGGGCTGGTGCATCATCTCTGGCAACCGATTCCTGGCGAATTCGACGATTACATCGCTCATCCCAAAAGCAACGATTATCGTTCTTTGCATACCGGCGTTATCGGGCCGGAAAACAAGGCGCTTGAGGTACAGATCCGTACTTTCGCCATGCACCAGCACGCCGAGCTGGGCGTGGCGGCGCATTGGCGGTATAAGGAAGGGGGCGGATCCGATCATGAAATCACTCATAAAATCGCATGGTTACGACAGATTCTGCAATGGAAGGATGAGATTGCGGATGGGCGCGAGCTGGCTGAGCTGTTCAAGAATGAGCTGTTTCAGGACAGAATCTATGTGCTGACGCCGCAAGGTCGGGTAATCGATCTGGAGGCGGGCGCGAGCCCAGTGGATTTCGCTTACCATGTTCACAGCGATTTGGGCCATCGCTGCCGCGGCGCAAAAGTGGATGGGGTTATCGTGCCGCTCAATACGCCTTTGAAAAACGGGCAGCGGATTGAAATCCTGACGGTAAAGCAGGGCGCGCCGAGTCGCGACTGGCTGAACCCCGCGTTGGGATATTTGATGACCGCACGTGCGCGCGCCAAGGTCAGGCACTGGTTCCGTTACGAACATTTTGCCGAAAACATCCTGCAAGGCAGGGAAATACTCGAACGGGAATCACGCAGACTGGGCGTATCCGACATCGGCGTGGACAAGCTCGCGACCAGATTGGGCGTGCCCAGAGGCGACGAATTTCTTGCCGCGATAGGCCGCGGGGACATCAGCGCCCATCAGATCGCCGCGGCCATGTCGCAGCCGCCGCTCGTTCCGGCTTCGCCGCCCAAGCGTCATTCGCAGGATGCCACCGCTGCGGGCGCTCGGGATATTTTGATCGAAGGCGTCGGCAATTTGCCCGTCACGCTGGCGCGCTGCTGCCATCCGGCGCCTCCCGCCAGCATTGTCGCCTACGCGACACAGGCTCGCGGCATTACGATACACCGCAGCGATTGCGCTAACCTCGCGCGCCTCGGAGACGCGCGACAGGCGAGGCTGATGGCAGCGAGCTGGGGGGGCGACGAACACGCATACGATTGCGAAATTCTGATCGAGGCATTCGAGCGGCACGGCTTGCTGCGCGATATTTCCGATATTCTGGCCAAGGAAAAAGCATCGGTGGTTCGCGTCGGCACCGAATCCCGGGGTGACATGGCGGTGATGCATTTTCATATTCGCGCGCCTCATGCGGACTTGGTAGCACGTATCATCGGGCGGATTCGCAATGTCTCCAACGTGGTCGAGGCGACGCAGATCGTTTGACGGGCGGTCGATTACGGTGTCAGAAGCGGCCCTCCATTCGTACTGGCACGACCGACCTTGTTAGATGTCTGCAATTATGCCCAAAGCGGAAGCCGGGCCGGCTAACTCGCTGGTGTAAAGCGGGCCTTCAAAACGTCAGGAAAAGATATTGCACGCTGTTTGACACGCGGTACATGCCGGCTCCCCCCGCTGGCCAGATCGTCCGGGTCTCGCTGCTTCAAACCCCGACGAACCATCCGTGGCTAGCGACTCACCGAGCTGAAGTCACTGACTCGACCGCAGCACGAGTACGGCGTTGGTTCCGCCGAAAGCGAACGAGTTCGACAGCATAACGTTTCCCGCCGCACCTGGCCTGGCGACCTTCGCGACGTAATCGAGATCGCATTCTGGGTCGGACTGCTCAAGATGCATGGTCGGGAGTGCGATGCGGTGCCGCATCGCCAATAGCGCCAGCACGCATTCGATAGCCCCAGCGGCACCCAACAGATGCCCGTGGATCGCCTTCGTCGCGCTGACAGGAATGACGCCGGCACGATCGCCGAAAACGCTTCGGATGGCGGACGTCTCGGCAACATCGTTCGCCAGGGTTCCCGTACCGTGTGCGTTGATCGAATCGACTTCGTCGGCCGTGATACCGGCGGACTGCAATGCAGCGCGCATCGCGGAGGCTTGGCCTTGCGCACTGGGACGCGCGATGTGCGATGAATCGGTGGTGAGGCCGTAGCCGATCAGCTCACCGTGGATCGTCGCGTTGCGTGCCAATGCAGCGTCCATCGGTTCGAGTAGCACGATGGCCGCCCCTTCGCCGAGCACCATGCCGGACCGGTTCTTGGAAAACGGCTTGCAGGACGCGCTCGGCGCGGCGACGTCGCTGCTGGCCAGCGTGTGCATCGCTTCCCATGCCTTCATCGAGCCGAGCGCGAGCGGCGCCTCCGAGCCGCCCGCCACGGCCAGATCGACGGCTCCGCTCGCAACCCGGAGCCACGCTTCGCCGATCGCAACTCCCGAGGATGAACACGCGGTCGAATAGGTGAGATTGGGTCCAGTCAATCGATTCTCAATGCCGATCCAGGCCGCGGCTGCGTTGTGCATGCCCTGCAGGATCAAGGTCGGCTTGATCCGGTCCGAAGCGTCGGCATACAGCGTCCTGTACCCGTCGTCCATCGAGGCGATGCCCGCCATGCCGGTGCCCAGGAAGACGCCGACCCGGTCGCGGTTGAGGCTCGTGAGTGCTCCACAGGAGTCGGCGATGGCGCGCCGCGCGGCAACTACCGCGAACTGCGTCACCCGGTCGAGCAGGCGCTGCTGCTGCACGTCGAAGTGTTCGGCGGCGTCGAATTGAACTGTTGCAGCTAACGGAGAGCGCAGGCGTGCGGTGGCTGCGCCGACGAACGGCCGGATTGCCGACCGACCGGCGCAGGCCGATTCGAAGACTTCACGCGTGCTGTGGCCGAGAGGTGTCACCAGACCGATGCCAGTGACAGCCACGCGCATCATGGTACGACCTGGACATCGTGCGCCGAAGCCAGGGCCACCGTGAGTGGAGTGCTTTGCGCGGCGATCTGCTCGTCCACGTAGCGTACAACGTCGCCGAAGGTCGCCAAGTCGAGCGGCACGTCAGGCAGCTTCAGATGGAACTCGTCCTCGATGTTGAACAGCAATTCAGCAAGGTCAAGCGAATCTATGCCGATGTCCTCGAGACTCGCGGTGGGCGACAGTCGGTCCGGGTCGACCTTGAAGTCCTTGACCAGCATGGCGATGATTCGATCAGTCGTGGTCATACGTCGTCTCCAATGGGTGCGTTCAAAAGTGCAAAGGGATGGCCTCGCGATTGCATCTGGCGCGACTTGCCGCTCCACGCCGCGCCGATGCGCAGCAGCGAAGGGAAGCCCTGCATCGACGCCACTGCGAGGCGCGTTGGCAGCGGGCGCATGAAGAGCCAGGCATAGAGCGCCGAGGCGCGCATGCGCGGAGCGAAGTTGCGGCGCCAAAGCCGTTGGTATCTGGCATGCGCTGCCACCAGCGCCGCGGGCGCTGACGCTGCAGGCGAGAAGCGGCCAAGCGTCTGCGCCATCAGGGCCGCAGACTGAATCGCAATGCTGATGCCTTCGGCCACAATGGGGTGCGCCTCGGCAGCGGCGTTGCCGACCGCGAACACGCCATCTCCGCCGAAGTCGTGGATGCCCGGGCGGATCGGGCCCGCACCGAGCCACTGGCCATCGCAAGAGCTTGTGGCTAGCCCTGCACGGACACCGTCGCAGTTTTCGATGATGTGCGCGAGAACGGCCTCACCCGCAGTACGCCCCGGATGCCGGGCGCGTGCAGCGTCCAAATGGTCCCGGCGGATGCAGCACGACAGACTGACTCGTGCCGCGCCGGTGTTGACCATTCCGCCGTATCCCCCAGGGAACGCGAGCAGCGGCATCAGGTCGTTGTCGAGCGCGCCGCCTAGGAACCTCGCCTTGAAGCCGAGCAGGTCCGACGCTGCGGCAACTTGGCGATGCGGCTGCGTGGGCAGCGGGCCGCGGTCCCACGAGCCGTGGGCGGCGACGATCACCGGCGCCTCTAGCACGCGGCGCTCGCCTCGCTCGCGGTCCTCAATCGTGCACGCATGACGGCCGGCGCCGGACGCAAAAGCAGTTACGGTCCACGGTTGCCAGAGCGTCGCGCCTGCCGCCACGGCACGGCGCAGGAGCACCGCGTCGAGCGACTCCCGGCTCACGGCGCGCCCCCCTTCGGCGCTTTTGCCGGTTGCAGGCATCGGCGCCGTAACAATCGACGTGCCCGCGAATACTCCGACACGGCGCACGACTGGCCCCGCCTGGTCCCTGAGTTCGTCGCCGACACTGAGCTCATCGAGCAGCGGCCACGTCGTCGCCGAGACGAACTCTCCGCACACCTTGCGGCGCGGAAATGTGGCCTTCTCGACGATGGCTACGCGCCAGCCCGCCCGCGCGAGCAGAAGCGCCGCAGTCGCGCCTGCGGGACCGCTTCCAACGACGATCGCGTCGTAGCTTGAAGCGGGTGAAGCGCTCACGTCCTGCGCGCCAAAAGGCAGTGGCTGAAGAGACCAGCCGAATACTCGTGCAGTGACCAGCCTTCCTGGCTCGGCCAGTGCGCCGACAGTTCGCGGTCCCGAAATCCGGCGTGAACACTGAGCACTGCATCTTCGCGAGTGACTGGTCCAGCGCCGATCAGGCCGACGAGGTGGCTGCCGATCAGCGCGGTCGTGTTTCGGCGTGGTTCGCAGCAGAAGAACAGAGGTGTCACCCCGGATACCGCGCGCAACAGATGTCGGAGCTCCTCGCCATCGAAGTGGTGGACGAACAGATTGGCGACAACGATGTCCCAGGCGCATTGCTGGTTCCTGCTCAGCCAATCGAACACATCGGCGACAACGACGATGGGCTCCCAACCGGTCGCGCGCAGGCCTTGCAACGTCGATTCGGCGACGCTGTCCTGGCGATCGAGCAAAGTCCATGACACGCGCGGCCATTGACTCGCATGCCGGTGCGCGAAGCGCAGTGCCAGCGAGCCGTCGCCTGCACCGAGCTCGAGGATTTGCAGCGGAGAATGGTTCGGCTCGGCGCCGATCGCACGCGTCATGATCGATAGAGTCCTCATCGCGACGTGAAGGCGACGAAGGTCACGCCGGGATCGCTGCGCGGCCGGGTCGTCGGAACCCAGCGTGTCGAGCGCCTCAGGTGTCACCTGGCGCAGCATCTGCGATGTAGTGCTCATCCGACCTTCAGCAAGGCGCCGTGGCAGGAGAAGCCAGCGCCGAATGACGACAACCACCACCAACCATCGGCTGCATCGTCAGCCAGCGCGGCCTGCAACACGAAGTACACGAACGCGCTCGAGAGGTTGCCGTATTCCCGCAGCATCTCCGCGCTGTAGCGAAGATCGGGCTTTCTCAGTTCGAACCGCGCTTCGATTGCCTGGAGCACGTCGCGACCGCCCGCATGCATGATCCATGTGCCCACATCCGACGGCGTGACACGAGCACGATCGAGCACGGTGTTCAGCACCGCCAGTGCATTGACTGCGGCGAGCACGGGAACTTCTCTGGTGAGTATGTTGCGCAGCATGCCCGCGCGGCTTTCGAACTGGAGCGCGCGTCTGTGCTCTGGAACTACCAGCGAGGTGCTGTCCGCCCACTCGATGGAGCGCCCGCCCGGGCGGGGTTCGCGTGACAACACCGCCGCGCCCGCGCCGTCACCAAACAAGCAGGCACTAATGAGAACTCCAGGATCGTCGTCAAGGTACATCGCCGCACTGCTGACCTCGACGCAAACTGCCAAAACATGGCGGCAATCACCGCCGAGCAACAGGGCGCGACCCATCTGCATGTTCGGAAGGGCCGCGGCGCAGCCTTGGCCTACCAAGTCGTACGCTTGGACGTCGGTTCGGAGTCCCAGGCGTTCTACCACGTAGCCGGACAGGCCCGGACACAGATAGCCGGTACATGTGCTGACGACCACAGCATCGATGTCTGCAGCCAGCAGACCGGCTCTCTCCACTGCGCGTACCGCCGCGTCGGATGCGAGCAAGGGTGCATTGCGGAGAAAACGTTCACTCAGCGTGTCGGGGTCGATCTGGAACACTTCCTCCAAACGATCCACCGCCAGTCGACGCGCATCGATACCGTTATCACGTTGCAGCACCGTCCGCGCGATGATATGGGACCTCCGGTCAAGCCGGCCGAACCAGTCAGATGATTCAAACGCAGCCAGGCACTCGGCCTTGGTAAATCTGTTCGGCGGAACCGATGTAGCGACGCTTCGAATGAACGTTGGCATCGGATTCAACGGAATGCTCCCGACATCCCGACGCAACGACGGCCGGGATTTGGCCCGACGCGCGACATGCAAAGTGAGTTGCTGAATGAGCGCTCGGCAAATGGGGCAGTAGGTACCATGAAATATGCTGCCGCTAAGCTGTAGACACCAGTGTAGGACATCCGCGCAATTGATAGGCCACAGACGAGCCGTAAGCGCCAGCTATTCCAGGAAGCTGCCCTCAGTGGGCGGAAGGAAGTGGCAGGCCATCTGACTGCCGCGGACCGCTGAACCGTAGATACCGGTCGTCCAGCTTCGGCGGTCGGGTTTGCGACGTACAGCGGGCCCGTAGCTCGCCGATTGCGCGCATCGACAGCCGAACCATGTAGGGCGTTCAGATCAAACACTTCGACGCTGGAAAACGGTTTCTTCGCAGAGCGATCCGCCCACCCGTGTTTGTCTGGCACATGCTTTGGCTGCTCTGACCTAGCCGCCGGCCCATCGTGACCGTCGGCTTCGGCCGTCGTCGCAGTCGCCTTCACGTTGTCAGCTGCGTGTTGTGCTGGATCGTATACCGCGTAAACCTGCATAGGGGTCAGTCGGTTCATGAAGGGTGAGCCCTGTCTGCGCTGGATGCACCCGAGCGGTACCAACCCGCGCAGCGACTGGTGTTTCCACTTTGTTGTTCTCATTTAGCAAATCTACAGTCCGTGTGACGGAAGTTCTGTTCGGTGGCGCACTGACCGGAATGATTTGCCGGTGGAAGCCGAAAGTCTGCATAGACTTACGCAAGACCGGCAGGGCGATGGCTCGGGCAATGTTGGTCAAGTTAGAGCGTGTCAGGCAGTCGGCTCGCTAGCTGCCATTCGCGACCGACTGCTCTTGGCACACTGTGAACGCTAGCCCGCAGCACCACACAGCGGACCACTAACACCGGTTAAATATACCATGTATGCCCGCTTAGTGGATTGAAGCAGACTGATTTCCAATTGTGTTTATTCCTTAAGATAAAATGCGGCTGGCTGTACTGCCGAATTTATGCGGCGCTTTCTGTTACATGTTCTGCCCAGTGGGTTTCATCGTATCCGTCACTACGGGTTGATCGCGAATATGGGACGACGAGAGAATCTTGCACGGGCGCGCGAACTGCTGAATGTAGAGTCTTGAGAACCTTAATCTTGCCAGCAATGGCAGGGCCTGCCTGGCATTGTACCCCTGGAAACAGCGCTAATTTGAATTACGACATATCTTCAACAAAATGTTCATAAGCATGCAAATTGACAATGTGCGAACCATCGCAGTTGAACTGCATCTGGATGGCATCCTTAACGATATTGATCGTGGCGCTGCGTGCGTAAAAATTTGAAATTTTGCGAAGCTGCGGCAACCGCGCAATGATTTTGGGAATCTCGTCAACGGGTAACGGCTGCCAGTTATGAAAATAACTGGCAAAACCTTGTTTCAAGTGTTCGGGCAGCTCTTTAAAAAACGCATCTTCAACAATTGCTTGGTACATGCGCTGGATCATTCCAGCTTTACGGTTGTAGTCGATTTTAGGGAAGTGGCGCTGAACATAGGAGGTGTCGAGCAAGCGCAAGGCTGGATGAAATTCCTCGGAAAAAGGATCAAGCACGGTAGATACCCTGATCTCGCCATTATTAAAGCCAACCATAATGCGATGAGCAGTGCGGTTGATCAGCAAATCTTCAAAACAGGCGGTCAGTGCTTCTAAATTCTTATCCACCACACTTTCGTAACGCGGTCGCTCCATCGCTGAAAAGCGCAGAGAGGCATCACCTTTGATGCTGATATGCATATCACGGCTGCCGTCACACACGGTATTGAGCATTTTTTCTTCCAGCACCAATTTCTCATTCCGGAAATTGACTATCGCATGGATGATGCGGTTAATTTCAGGCTCTTGCGCCAACAAAGTATGGAAATCTGAGGCGGAAATTTTTCCCAATCGAGTGGCTACTTTGGCTTTGGCCGAAGCTGTGCGGTAGCCTTTGTTGACCACCGCTACTTCGCCAAACCAATCGCCCGCTTTGGCTTCTTGAATTTCTTGAATTGTATTGAATTTTTCAATGTAGAGCGACACTATTCCGCTCTCTATGTAATAAAGGCAATCCGCGAGGTCGCCCTCATTAAAAATGACTTCGTCGGGAGCAATCTCAACGTCGCTGATTAATTGACGCACCCTACCAAGCTCTCGTTCGGTTAAATCCCGAAAAACTGATGCCATTATGCAACCCTCCTGTTACCACTTATAGTAGTAGCGTGCGTATTCGGCTGAACGTGAACAATGATTCTGCTCGAACGTGAACGCCGGAACGGCGTGTTGTGCTGGTGGCTAGTTTTTACTCCAGGTGTTCACGAGGAGTCAAGTTTTTTTCGTTTTTCGCATGGATTCTCCGGTTAATTCTATCGTATGAGCTCGGTGGGCGATGTCGGGAACGAGGTCAGTTCACATTCCAACAATAACGCAGTAACTATTTGGCAGTGGCCGACGTCTCTAAGAAAACATCAGCGACACAGTGCCTGGCTTTCGGATCGACTGGGTACTGGATATCCCACTGGCTACAGATTTGCGTTACGTTCGTGCATCGCCGGCCTAACTTGGCATGCGAAATGCGAAATGCGAAATGGGAAATGGGCGTTAATTATATGAAGTCGCAGGGTGCCTGTTTTGCCTTTATTACTTGAATTTTGCATTCATCGGGCGAGTACCAAAGCAAATATTCGATATAACAGAAATGATCTAATAAACCGATTCATAAAAGGTGTCTACTTGTCCTCACCCAGCTACTGTTGACTCTATTACACAACTGGGGTAATTTATGTGTAAAATCAGGACAGTGGTTTGAAGTGTGGGCAGTCGAAAGGCGCCAGCTTTGCCTTTATAAGGGGAGATATGAATGACAAAAAGCACCGAGGCCGGTTTGCCCGACAGTAGTCAGATTCAGCCTCTTTGGACCGATCCCAACTTGCCACCAGACCAGTTTCTGTACGATCGCATGGGGCCTTGGCCGCAACCTGCACCCGCCTACCCGATGACCCGACCGCCGGAGGTGTTGAATATACCTACGAGCGAGGATGTGGCGTGGTGGGAATGGATTGGTAGTCGACTCGTCTTAGACTACCTTGTCGCAAAGCTGGAGGCATCTGGCCTTGCGAAGACCGACTTGACGCGCCCACTGCCGACTGATTACGAATTTCTCCAGATCATGACGCGGACGGTGTATGCCCGCTACCTTCGCATGGAATCACCTGGCTCTGCCTATTGGGTTAGCGACTTCACGGCGATGGAATTGATCGACCCACTGCCGGGGATGTATTGCGCCCCGGTCGTTTGCCGATTCCTGTTGAAAGACACCGTCTTTACTTGTGTCAGCATCACATTCCTGAAAACGGCCACACGAATCAAAGAATTGACCGTGACCCCCACCGACAAGGCATGGAATCTCGCCAAAGTCTACGCTTGCCAAGGCGCCGCGTACCATGCCTTGTTCGTCGTGCATCCGGCTTTGCATTTCCCGATGGATTCTGTCAATGCCATCACGAAGACAGCGGTACCCCAAATCCATCCCCTGTTCCAGGCAATATTTCCGCACACCACCTATACGTTGAAGCTGGATAATGTCGTCCTCGAAGGTGAGGATACGATAGTCAACAAAACCGCACCCACTACGGCGTGGGATCCGCTGACGGCGAACGGCTATAACCTAAAACAGTTGTTTGGAGTTGGCTATTCGGGCTACAAAGGTCTTGCAGCTTATCCGCAATATAACTACATGAAGCCCTGGATGAACAGCGGGACACTTTATGGCATGTGCCTGAGGCAGTACTTCAAGCCGTTTTTAGCATTTGCCACAAAGATCGCCTGCGTGATTCCGAAGACCGACCCTTATGTCAAACGCTGGGCAGACTACTGTAGCGCCAATGTTTATGGCTTTCCCGATGGGTTGGCCATTTTCGACAGCGACAATCTGGCAAGGGTATTGGCAATCTACATGTGGGATGTCTCGGTGGCGCACGGAGCCGATCACTACAGCTTCGGATATGACATTCCATTGAAGGATAAATTTCTGCGCATACGCAGGCCGCCCCCCGCAGACATCAACGATGGGGCCGACGTACAGAAGGTGGGCGACGTCGCCAATCTTGACGACCTGACCCGTGCCGAGACAGCCAAAATCATGTTTTTCAATGTATTTACGCTTTCCCCCAACTTGATCGACACAACTTACGCTTTCAAGGAAGCAAAGCTTCAGGCTGCCGTCACGAAGTTCCATGCCGATCTGAAAAGCATCGACGTGGATGTACGGAATATCATGCCGGAATTCATGTGCCTGGAGCGAAACCTCGACCCATTTAACGGCCCCATCATCGTAGACGAGTGGACCATTCCTGCCAGCATCCAGTTTTAGACCCGGAACGATAGATTGGCACCTCACAGGCAGTTCATTGCATTTCTGCTCACGCTGCTGGCAATGTGCGTGGGGCAGGCAGCGCCAGCAGCGGCGCAGGAACGAGGCCCGACCGCTGGAATTGCGATCGACGCAACGCAAGCTCAAGTAGCCCTGATCCCGCGGGCGTCCATCATCAAGGACGAAGCAGGGAACAAAACCGTCGAGGAGGTGATGCGGGCGGCTCTGTCGGGAAAATCAACGCGACTCGATTATGAAGTCTTCAGCACCAACTTTACCAGGGCAGCTTACTGGTTTGTCGTTCCTCTGGAAAACAATCAGCCATCGTCGCTTAAGCGCTTGCTGATGTTCGAGCCCTCATGGCTGGATGACGTACGGGTCACCTTGACCGACGCGCAAGGTGGAGTGCAGTCATTCGTCGGGGGGGACACCCGTCCTTTCGCGCAACGCAGCGAGCCTTATCGCCTGACCAACTTTGATCTGACCCTGCAGCCGGGCAGAAGCATGCTGGTTGTGCGCGTCCAAACACGAGATCCCTTCTTCGTCAACATAAGGCTGATGTCGCATGACTCATTCGCCAAGTTTGCTGCTGGAGAGGTTTTGTACTATGGGCTTGTCTATGGCGGGCTGCTGTCGTTGCTGCTGTTCAATTTGATGCTGTACCTGGCCTCGCGCGAGAAGACCTATCTTGCCTATTGTGGTTTGCTAACCACTTTCCTCATCATGAACGCGGCCTACAATGGACATATTTTCCAGTGGCTGTTTCCCGAGTCACCCGAGGGGGCCAACTGGATAAATTCCGCCTTCATCTACTTCTACTGTTTCGCGGGGCTGGTGTTTGCTCTGATCTTCCTTGATCTCAAGGCTAAACTGCCGGGCGCCTACAAATGGACGCGGCGCATGCTGTATGCCATGGCGCTGTCCTTTGTCGCGACGGCGGTGCTGGGCGGCTACCGAGCGCATATCACCAGTTCGATCCTAGGTGTCACGATGTATTCAGTGACCGCCTTTACTCTTGGTCTGCTGTCCCTGAATAATCGCAACAAAGCCGCCATCTATTACTTGTCAGGTTCGGTAGCGGGGCTGGTCGGCTCATCCAGCACCGCGCTCGTTGCGATGGGAATCCTGCCATACTCATTCGTGGCGTTCAGAGCCGTGGACTTCGGCATGCTGCTCGATGCGATCATGTTGTCGCTAGCGCTCTCCGCCCGTATCGCGCAGGTACAGCGTCTTGAGCGACTGCGGCGATTCTTCTCACCGGCGGTCGCGGATCAACTGCTCTCGGCCACCAGCGAGAAACTGTATCGGCCACACCAACGGGAAATCGTCGTTTTGTTTCTCGACCTGCTGGGATATACCGCCTTCACACAGAAACATGGCGCGGATGAAGTCATGCGGATCCTTGGTGAGTTCCATGCCGCCATGGGCGAGTTGATCGCGATTTACGATGCCACGCTGGAGCGATTTGCCGGGGATGGGATAATGATCTTTTTCAACGATCCGGTTGAAATTCCCGACCCCGCCGCCAAGGCGGCAAGCATGGCATTGCAAATGCAGGCCCGTTTCCAGGAACTCAACAAAATCTGGGAACAACGGGGTTACAGTCTTGCCATGGGAATCGGCATCGCCCAGGGCGTGGCGGTCATCGGTGCCATCGGTTTTGAGGGGCGGCGCGACTATGCAGCCATTGGAAATGTCACCAATCTTGCTGCCCGGCTGTGTGGGCAGGCCGGTGAGGGGCAGATCCTCATATCGAGCGTCGTGGCCGGCAATATCGGGGAAGTCGCGCGGTTTGAAGCAGTTGGTGATCTGGTTTTGAAAGGCTTTTCCGAGCCGGTTAAGTGCTTTGAACTTTTACCGGTACAGGATCATCGTGTCGAATACAGGCATAGCCTGACATGAATCTGCGCCACCGGCTACAGGACATCCGCAATTAGGGTGTCGCTATTGGCAACGTATTATTAAACTTGAATGACCGAATCGGGTTAGTAAGCGATGTTCAACTCGACAGATTTACGTCAATGAGAACGACGGTTTAACAGTTCGTGGAAAGGCTGTAAGGGCCGCTTTCTGGCGGCCTATTTGATATTTCGATGGGCGGCTTGTGGCACATTGTACTCGATCAGAATCGCGAATTGCCTGCTCCAAAGCGGTCGCTCAAAGTGAATTGAGTATAGACGGGCATGACCGTCAGCAATGGCCGATCAAAAGCCGGTCGTGCCAGTATGAATGGAGGGCTGCTTCTGACACATTACTGCCTTCCAAACAAAAAATCCAACTAACATGAGTTTTTGATGGGTCGTGTTGCATAGCCCATTTTCAACCTGAGCGACTTCTCGTGAGCCAGCCTTGCCAGCGGGGTTGAAAGATTATTATTTTCCATGACTTCCAACCAATGGCACTTCGCGCTTGATTTGACTGGATGGCAAGTTCCAACCAAGATGCCGAAAAAAGTTCAGGCCATTTCAATAGCAATATTACTCGATTCCTACCTTGGATTATAAATAGCCTATTTTTGAGCTCGTGATAAAAAAATTAAAGTTTTGTCCGATTGCGTCGTTAATTATTTATATGGCGCGATTTTGAAAATTTATTTCTTTAAAATCATGGCGTTGAAGATTTTTTTTGAAAAATGCAGTTTTTTTTCAAAAAAACCCTAAAGTTTTTAAAAAATCATCCGATAAGCTTATCTGTAGTGGGATGATAAAATAATTGCATTTATTTTTTGTCGATATTCGACAGATTTTTGTTTTTTGTGGTGCTGTTTCTCTTACAAACCACGGTTGGCCGATTTGGTGCCTTTGTGCCCAGAGGCGGTATGTAGCCTGTCGTTCGGTTGTTGACTCAGTTCATCGTCTGGTGTTGCCAGACTCTATTTCCGCGCCCGTAAGACTGGCGCCGTCTTCTCGTCCCTATCGTTTGCGTACATGAAAAACAGATTGCAGCTTATTTGTGCAATTTGAATCTTGTTCCAATATGCTAACCAAGTTGTACTCGATTGTTCAATTTGGCATTTTAGGGGACAGAAAATGACTATTAACGATATGTTGGCGGAAATCCGCGACGCAAATTTGAATTATCTGATGCTCGCCCAGCAAATGATACGAGCCGACAAGGCGACGGCCATTTTTCGTCTCGGTGTAGACGCCCAGATCGCGGAACTGCTGGAAGGCCTGAGCAATTCGCAACTGCTCAAACTCGCCAGCACCAACATGATGCTGGCGCGTTTTCGATTCGATGACGGCGCGATCCTGGGCATGCTCACCAACTATAGCAAGGATCGCGCTCAGGCGCATTCCCACGCGGCGATTCTGATGGCCGGTCAATCGATGGACGAAACGGTCTAGTCACACTCGACATGGAGCAGCAACATGGCGAAAATCAGCGTAGTGAGCGAAGCCCAGGAAATTCAGCTGGCGATCGAGATGATAGGATTGGGCGCACGCCTCCAGTTACTGGAGTCCGAGACCTCGCTGTCGCGCGAGCGCTTGTTGAAACTCTATAAGGAACTCAAGCACGTCTCCCCGCCCAAAGGCATGCTGCCGTTTTCGACGGACTGGTTCCTGACCTGGCAACCCAATGTGCATTCGTCCATGTTTCTCAATATATACAATTACCTGGTGCAGCACGCGGAAATTCGGGGCATACAGGCAATCATGAAAGCTTACCAGTTGTATCTGGAACAGCTCGAAGCGCTGAACGAAGCCGATGAAGCCGTTTTGTCTTTAACCCGTGCCTGGACCCTGGTGCGTTTCATTGAACGCAACATGCTCACGACCACGCTTTGTACGCAGTGTCGCGGCCGCTTTGTGATCGATCGGTTCGATTTGAACAGCCGCTATGTTTGCGGTTTGTGTCATTTGCCTTCGCGCGCCGGCAAAACAAAAAAATTGCGCGAGGAAACGGCGCGTGCGCTTGCCGCCTGAGACTTTTGCACGTCTCGTGCCGCTGCGGGTGATTTTTGCCGTCGCAGCGCAATTCCTTCAGTAGAATTCCGGTAGAATAGGCGCAGTATTATCTGGAGCCCGCTGCGATACCTGATTTCGGTCGAGCTGGTTATGCTTGCAAAATATTTTTCCCCGGCTTGAACATCGTGTCTTCGATCTATCGTCTACCCGCAGTGCTGGCGCTGGCGGCACAACTCTTGGCGCTGCCGTCGGTCTGGTTGATCTGGCATACGTGGACTTATTTTTTTTCCGCACTCCCGTTTACGTTCGGCATGGCTGTGGTGTTGCAGGGTTTGTTGGCTGCCGTGTACGGTCGCTGGTTCAAGCTGGCGGTCTGGTGGTGGTTCATTGAGCTGCTTTTCCCCCCGGCCCTGTTCGTGACGATGACGCTGCATCTGCCGTCGTTGGCGTTTCTGTCGATGTTCCTGTTATTGCTGGTGTTATACGGTCATACCTTTCGCACCCAAGTGCCTTATTACCCTTCAAATCGCGCGACCTGGGATGCGCTCGTAGAGTTTTTGCCTGCGGATCGCGCTTTTAAACTGATTGATGTCGGTAGCGGGCTGGGTGGACTGGTTTTAAGTTTGGCGGCGCGCTACCCGAATAGTGAGATAACTGGAGTAGAATTGGCGCCGTTGCTCTGGCTGACCAGTGCGCTGCGGGCGCGTCTTGGCCGTAGTGGGGCGCAATTTGTGCGTGCCGATTATGCCGACTTCGATTTTTCCCGGTTTGATGTCGTATTTGCTTATTTGTCACCGGCGGCGATGCCCGCCTTGTGGCAGAAAGCGCGCCGGGAAATGCGCCCAGGAAGCGTACTGCTGAGCAATGAATTCATGATTGCCGACAACCAAGCCGATACGATCGTCCAGACCGCGTGCATGCGAGCGCCGCTCTATGTCTGGCGCATGTGAGTTTGTGAAAAAACCACGTCAAGTTTGGTCGATATCGGTCGTTATAAAATATATTAAGGCTACGTTACAATAACCATTTCGAGCGGTAATAACTTTAGCCATCATTTTACGGGGAGCGGCATGTGTTAGTAATTGTTGGCTATGTGGTGGTTCTGGGAGCTATTTTCGGCGGTTTCGCGATGGCCGGCGGTCATCTGGCCGCCTTGTTTCAGCCTATTGAACTGCTGATGATTGCGGGCGGGGCGACGGGGGCATTTTTTGTCGGCAATAACGGCAAATCCGTCAAGGCAACCTTGAAAGCGCTGCCTACCGTGCTCAAGGGTTCGGCGTACACGAAAGCATTGTATCTGGATCTGCTCGCGCTATTGTACGAGATACTGGGCAAGGTGCGTAAGGAAGGGCTGATGTCGATCGAAGGCGATATCGAGAACCCGGAATCCAGCGCGCTGTTCAGCAAATACCCGAGTATTTTGCATAACCACCATGTGATCGAGTTTATGGCGGATTATCTGCGTTTGATGGTGTCGGGCAATATGGATGCCTTTCAGATTGAAAATCTGATGGATAACGAACTCGAAACGCATCACCACGAAGGCGCCGTGCCGGTGCACTGTATCGCGAAACTGGGGGACGGTCTGCCTGCTTTCGGTATTGTCGCAGCGGTGATGGGCGTGGTGCATACGATGGAATCGGTGGGCGCACCGCCCTCCGAGCTGGGCATCATGATCGCGCATGCGCTGGTGGGCACTTTTCTGGGTATTTTGCTGGCTTATGGCTTCGTCGGGCCGCTCTCGGGTTTGCTGGAGCAAAAACTGGATGAATCGAGCAAAATGCTGCAATGCGTAAAAATCACCCTGCTGGCCAGTCTGAACGGATATGCGCCCGCGCTGGCTGTCGAGTTTGGGCGCAAAGTGCTCTATTCCACTGAGCGCCCGGGTTTTGTCGAGCTGGAAGATCATGTCAAGCAAACCAAAAACAAGTAGTCTTGAGCGAGTATAGGCGATGGCTGAAGTACGTCCGATTATAGTCAAGCGGATCAAGAAGGTTGCCGGCGGCCACCACGGCGGCGCCTGGAAAATCGCGTATGCAGACTTCGTCACCGCGATGATGGCGTTTTTTCTTTTGATGTGGTTACTCGGTTCGACCAGCAAAGGAGACTTGAAAGGCATAGCCGCATATTTCTCCACCCCGCTGCGGGTGTCGATGGCGGGCGGATCGGGCAGTGGCGACAGCTCCAGCGTCATCAAGGGCGGCGGCAAGGATCTGACGCGACAGGAAGGACAAATCAGCAAGGCCAACAATCCCACGCCTAAAAAAACCTATGATCTGAAAAGCGCGCAGGCTGATCTGGAGCGTCTTGAAGCGACGCGCCTGAAGGCATTGAAAGCGGAGATCGGCGCTGCGATAGATGCTAATCCCATGCTCAAGCAGTTCAAGAATCAGCTTTTGCTCGATATTACGACCGAAGGCCTCAGAATTCAGATCGTGGATGAAAAAAACCGGCCCATGTTTGCTTCGGCGAGCGCCGAGCTGCAACCTTATACCAAGGTTATTTTGCATGCGATAGGAAAAATGCTTAATACCGTGCCCAATAAAATCAGCTTGTCCGGACACACTGATGCCACGCCTTACGCCAATGGCGGCACCGCTTACAGTAATTGGGAACTCTCTACCGACCGGGCCAACGCTTCGAGGCGCGAGCTGATCGCTGGCGGAATGGATGAGGGCAAGGTGCTGCGAGTGGTGGGGCTGGCGTCGGCGATACCGTTTGATAAGGCAGACCCGTATAACCCGGTTAACCGTCGCATCAGCATTATCGTGTTGAACAAGAAGACCGAGGATGCGATTGTCAAGGACGGCGCTGTCTTGTCAACGACAGACGGAAAATCGCTCAAAACGGGTTTGCCGACAGCCAAATAACAAGGCGCATGGCGCCTCTGGTCTATTTCAGACGCTAATTTCCAGATTGTCTATCAATCGCGTCCGACCCAGATGGGCGGCGGCTAATACGACTAATTGCGTGCTGTCCTCGGTAGGCGCGGTCAAATCCTGGTTGCGCAGACTGACGTAATCGATGCGCCAGCCGTGCTCTGTTAATTTGGCGAGGGCGTTTTGTTCCAGTTGTGCGTAATTACGTTCCCCATTGACAACCCGGGTTTTGATATCCATCAGTATGTTGTAGAGCAGAGGCGCTGCCTGCCGCTCGGCCGCATCGAGATAGCGGTTGCGCGAAGACAGCGCCAGGCCGTCCGCCGCGCGTATCGTCTCGCCTGCGACCAACGTGACGGGGACGGTGAAATCTTGCACCATGTCGCGCAGTATGGTGAGTTGCTGGTAGTCTTTTTTGCCGAACACGGCGATTGTGGGCTGCACCAGATTGAACAGTTTCATGACGATGGTGGCTACGCCGCGGAAATGCCCGGGACGAAACCGGCCGCATAGCTCGTTTGCCAGCGGGGGCGGTTCGATATGGTAGCGTTGCGGTATGGGAAACAGATCTGCGATGCCCGGCGCGAAGATGATGCCATCGTCGATATCGGCGAGTAATGCCGCATCTTGCTCAAGCGTGCGCGGATACTGCGCGAAATCTTCATTTGCGCCGAATTGCAGCGGGTTGACGAAAATGCTGACCGCCACCTGCCGCGCGTGCTGGCGCGCCAGCTCGACCAGCGCAATATGACCGGCGTGCAGGTTGCCCATCGTCGGGACCAGCGCGGTGTTGTCGTTTTGGGCGCGCCAGTCACGCATTTGCGCGACGCTATGCAGGATGTTCATGAGTGCATGCTGAAGTAGCTGTGTTGTTCGGTAGGAAAAGTAGCTTGCCTGACTGCGGCAACATAATCGGCCAGCGCCGTCGCAATATCGGGCGCGCCTTGCATGAAGTTGCGGGCAAACCGTGGCGGCTTGCCGGGTGAGATGCCGAGCATGTCGTAGAGTACCAGCACCTGGCCATCGCAATCCACTCCGGCGCCTATGCCGATAG
>DAICZK010000109.1 GCA_027311185.1 Sulfuriferula sp. | reverse complement strand
ATTTGAGATGAGGGCCTGGACCGGAATTTTAAGGCCGGCGTGGGCCTCCGCTTGTTGGATTGCCGGCGCAGCCCCTGGCGCGACCACTTTTTTATCGCCGGAGCAGGCCTTTCGGCTTGACCTCTCGCGCGCCGGGCCGGATGTCATTGAGGCTCATTTTACGATAGCGCCGCAGTACTACCTGTATCGCGACAAACTGCATTTTGTCATTCAGAGCCCGGCTAACCTCAAAATCGCCAACACTGTGTTACCCGCCGCGCAAACCAAGTCAGACCCGAATTTCGGCGAAATGAGCATTTACCCGCACGACTTTACTGTCACCCTGCGACTCAATCGCCCGCTACGCCCTGACGAAACGGTGCAGGTCGCCGCCAGTTACCAGGGTTGCAGCGAGATGGGCATCTGTTATCCGCCGCAAAAGCGCGTCATCGCCATCGGACCGGGCGCGACCGACGCTGCTGCGCCGGGCGGCCCCGTCGCGGCTGTGGCGAGTCACGTCGACAAAATCGAGCGCGCTTTGCTGGGCGGGCGTTTCTGGGTCGTCATCGCGACTTTTTTCGGCGCCGGACTGTTGCTGGCGCTGACTCCTTGCGTGTTTCCGATGATCCCGATTCTGTCCGGCATTATCGCCGGTCAACGCCAGGTCACGCGCTTGTCCAGCTTTATGTTGTCTCTCTCTTATGTGCTAGGCATGGCGATCACTTACGCATTAGTCGGCGTGGCGGCGGCGCTGTCGGGCACGCTGATCTCCAATACCCTGCAGAACCCTGTCGCCCTGTCCGTCGGCGCGGCGGTCTTTGTCGCGCTGGCGCTTTCCATGTTCGGTTTGTTCGAGTTGCAATTGCCCAGTTTCATACAAAGCAAATTTTCCGATGCAAGCAACCGGATCAAGGGCGGCAATCTCGTCGGCGTCTTCATCATGGGGGTGTTGTCGTCGCTCATCATCGGCCCCTGCGTCGCCCCGCCGCTGGCTGCTGCGCTGGCATATATCGCGCAGACCGGCAACGTCGCTCTCGGCGGCTGGGCTTTGTTCTCGCTCGCCATCGGCATGGGCGTGCCATTACTGTTACTGGGCCTGTCGGCGGGCGCGCTGTTGCCAAGAGCGGGCGGCTGGATGAATGTGATCAAACACTTTTTCGGCGTCTTGATGCTGGGCGTCGCGATCTGGCTTATCACCCCCTTGATAGGAATCGGCACGCAAATGCTGCTTTGGTCCGCGCTGCTGATCCTGTCGGCGATTTACTGGCGCGCGCTTGACCCGCTGGCTCATACCGCGTCAAGCTGGCAGCGCTTGTGGAAAGGCCTGGCAATGATGCTGCTCGTCGCCGGCATCGCGCTGTTGCTCGGCATGCTCGCGGGCGGCCGGGATGTGTTGCAGCCGCTGGCGATTTTCAATTCCGCAGGCGCGCGTGAAACGAGCGTCGCACCGCTTACGTTCCAGTCCGTGCACACGCTGGCGCAGCTCAACGCGAAAATCGCGCAGGCAGGCGGCAAACCGGTAATGCTGGATTTCTACGCAGACTGGTGCATATCGTGCAAGGAAATGGAACACGCTACCTTTAACGATCCGGCAATCCGGCAGCGCCTCGAAAACATGACGCTATTGCAGGCCGACATTACCGGCAATACGCCTGACGACGATGCGCTAAGAAAGCGTTTTGGCGTATTCGGGCCCCCAGCGGTGATTTTTTTCGATGGCCGGGGTCGGGAAATAACCGAACACCTCATCGGCTACCAGACCCCCGATCAATTTTCTCACGCACTGAATAATAGCCTAAACCCATGATCAAAAGAACGTCTTGGCTAATTGCAGCAGTCATCGTCCTGAGCCTGGTTTACTCCGGTTATCAGCTATTTGTCACGCCGCGCCCTAAAGCCGTTTCGTCTGACGCCATTTTTCGCGCGCAACTGCCCGATTTCACAGGCGTGCGACAGCCGTTGAGCCAATGGCGCGGAAAACTGCTGGTTGTCAACTTCTGGGCCAGCTGGTGCTCTCCCTGCCGCCAGGAAATCCCCGGTTTTATCCGGCTGCAAAAGCAATACGGCACTCAGGGTTTGCAGTTTATCGGCATAGCCATCGAAGATAAGGCGGCGGCGCAGGCCTACGCGAATCAGGCCGGAATCAATTATCCGATATTGACCAGCGATCTGGAGGCCATGGCGCTCGCGCGCGCCAGCGGTAATTATTCTGGCGGCTTGCCATACACGGTCGTTATCGACCGCGCCGGGCGAGTGGTCGCCGCGGGCTTGGGCGGCACTACGGAGCAGGAACTCGCCAATTTGATTACGCCATTATTACAAAAACATTAAAAGCCCATTCACGGAATTTCGCTAAACGTCTGGACATTACCGCCTAATTTCGGCAAACTTGCGCCTATGAATTATCCTGCCTCCGATCCGGTCAGCCCATTGCGCGTCCTTGTGCTGCACGGCCCTAACCTGAATATGCTGGGGGTGCGCGAACCCGTGCACTACGGCAACAGCACGCTCGCCGAAATCAATCGGCAGCTGCACGTGCAGGCAGCGGCAGCCAACGCGCGCTTGACGGACTTCCAAAGCAATAGCGAGGCCGCGTTGATCGAACAGGTTCATGCGGCCTACCGGAATATAGACTTTATTCTTATTAATCCGGCGGCCTTTACCCATACCAGCGTTGCGCTACGCGACGCCCTTGCGGCGGTCGCAATTCCCTACATAGAAATCCATCTTTCCAATGTATATGCTCGCGAACCCTTTCGCCACCACTCGTATTTCAGCGATCTGGCGGCCGGAGTCGTGTGCGGACTTGGAGCGCGGAGCTACGAGCTTGCGCTCGAATACGTGCTAACCCAACATACCCACAAGGCTTGAAAATCATGGACCTGAGAAAACTCAAAAAGCTCATAGACCTCGTCGAGGAATCCGGCATTGCCGAACTTGAAATCACCGAGGGCGAAGAAAGAGTTCGCATCGCGCGGGCGGTGACCAATCAGGCTCAACCTTTTTACATGGGTTCCATGCCGATGCAGATGCCAATGGTGAGTCCGGTGCCCAGCGCAACGCCAGCCATCAACCCCAACATAGATCCAGCCACCGAGGGCCATATCACCAAATCACCGATGGTTGGTACCTTTTATCGCGCAGCATCGCCCGGCGCCAAGTCCTTTGTCGAAGTGGGCCAGAGCGTCACAGCGGGCGACACTTTGTGCATTATTGAAGCAATGAAGCTGTTAAACGAGATCGAATCCGACCATACCGGGGTGGTTAAAGCAATTCTGGTTGAGAACGGCCAACCCGTCGAATACGGCGAACCTTTGTTCATTATCGGCTAATCCACTTTCTACGCGCAGACCACTCATGTTTGAAAAAATTCTTATCGCAAACCGTGGCGAGATTGCCTTGCGCATCCAGCGCGCTTGCCGGGAGATGGGGATCAAGACCGTCGCGGTTCACTCCGAGGCCGACCGCGAGGCCAAGTACGTCAAGCTCGCCGACGAGTCTGTCTGCATCGGTCCAGCTGCATCTGCGCTAAGTTATCTGAACGTGCCGGCCATAATCAGCGCGGCCGAGCTTACCGACGCCGAGGCGATACACCCCGGATACGGATTCCTGTCCGAAAATGCCGATTTTGCGGAGCGGGTCGAATCATCTGGCTTTGTTTTTATCGGCCCACGGCCCGACACCATCCGTTTGATGGGCGACAAGGTATCGGCCAAAAACGCGATGAAGACATCTGGCGTTCCCTGTGTTCCGGGCTCCGAAGGCGCGCTGCCGGACGACCCCGAGGAAATCCGGCGTATCGCCAAGGAGGTCGGCTATCCTATCATTATCAAGGCGGCGGGTGGCGGCGGCGGGCGCGGCATGCGCGTGGTACACAGCGACGGTGCGCTACTGAACGCCGTTGCCATGACTCAGGCAGAAGCGCAGTCTGCATTCAGCAATCCCGTCGTTTACATCGAACGCTATCTGCAAAAACCGCGTCACATCGAAATCCAGGTTCTCGCCGATTCGCAAGGCAACGCCATCCACCTCGGTGAGCGCGACTGCTCGATGCAGCGTCGGCACCAAAAGATTCTGGAAGAGGCTCCTGCCCCCGGTCTCGATTCCAAACTACGCGACAAGATCGGCGAACGTTGCGCTGCGGCGTGCCGAAAGATAGGCTATCGCGGCGCCGGTACCTTTGAGTTCTTGTATGAGGACGGCGAGTTTTTCTTTATCGAAATGAATACCCGCGTCCAGGTTGAACACCCGGTCACCGAACTCGTCACCGGCGTCGACATCGTACAGGAACAAATCCATATCGCGGCAGGTAGTCCGCTCCATTACAAACAAAAAGATATCGTACTTCGCGGACACGCCATCGAATGCCGGATCAACGCCGAACATCCGTACACATTCATGCCATCGCCGGGGCGCATCACGGCCTATCATGCGCCCGGCGGACCCGGCATACGCGTCGACTCGCACGTTTATCAGAATTACTGGGTGCCATCGCATTACGACTCCATGATAGGCAAACTGCTGGCCTACGGGGCGACGCGAGAACAGGCCATCGCTCGCATGCGCACTGCGCTGATGGAAATGATAGTCGAGGGAGTGAACACTAACATTGCCCTGCACCAAGACTTGATGCAGGACCAGAATTTTATTCAGGGGGGGACGAGTATTCATTACCTTGAACAAAAGCTGACCAAGCCCATTCCCAAATAACTTAGGAGCGTTTTTTCGCCATGTTTACCGTGTTTATTCGTCGCTTCCGCTAGAGCCATGCCCTGGCAATCCGTCACCCTGCCTGCTACCGCGCAGGAAGCCGAGTCGTTATCTGACGCATTGATGGCGCTGGGAGCGCTTGCCGTCAGCATCGAAGATGCTGCGGCGGGCACCAGCGACGAGACGCCGGTATTCGGCGAGCCCGGCATGCCTACGGATACTTTGTGGCGCGATAATCACGTCGTCTGCCTGTTCGAGCAGGACGCCGACGTCGCAGTGTTGTTGATCGCCGCTGCGGCGGAAGTAAATTACCCGTTAGCCGGATATACGATAGTGCCTGTCGCGGAACAGGACTGGGTACGACTGACCCAGGCAGAGTTCGCACGATCCGCATATCTCAGCGGCTTTGGATAGTACAGAGCTGGCACGAGGCGCCCGATGAACATGCCATCAATTTGCATCTCGATCCCGGACTTGCATTCGGCACCGGCTCACAC
>DAICZK010000108.1 GCA_027311185.1 Sulfuriferula sp. | reverse complement strand
ACTCAGCGGTTGCTTGGCGGATTGCGCGAGTGACGAATAGCCTCCGCGGCGCAACTTATACTGTCATGTATTGTTAAGTTGCAGCGAGATTTCTGGCTTAGTAGTGAAGCACAGGAATGAACCCCGTTGTAATTAGCCAGCCCAAGCGATAGTAGCGAGAGCCGGTCGGGCATCGGGATAGGTGATGGAATATGGCTGGCCTGGGTTCCGGGCCGTGTGTTGCGCATCCGGCAGATCGGGTGCTGGCTTTTTGGGAGTGCATGGTGACAATATCATTGGAATTGAAGCTGGTCGGATTTCGCTACGAGGACATTTACCGGGAGGAGTGTCTGCCCGTACTCGATGGGTTGTTCATGGATTTCATGAATGCCAACGATAACGAGTTGGCCACGCGTTTTCAGGCTTACAGGAACGGTGCGCAGCCAAGAGCCGTCGCGGAATCCGATTTGCTGATCGGCGCGGCCCGGCAGCTTGAGGACTTTCTCGTTGAGGCTTTTGGTGTCGAGGCGGCGCGTACCGAGTTGCGGCGGCAGCAGATGCTCGACGATCCGATTCACGCCTTCAAGGATAAATTCGTCAAATCGCGCGTGCGCCGCAAATGCCCGGACGCCCGTCCGTTTGCCGAGCTCGACGATCTGCTCGAACGCCGGCTCGACTCGCAGTGCGGCAATGACCGCGAACTGGCCGTTGCGCGGTTGTGGCTAGAGGCGACGGAGGTGTCGGCGGCCGACACATTCGCATTGCTGGAAGCATGGGTTTATGCCGCCTGGCATACCGCAGAGGGCAGGGCGCGCGTGGCAGGTTGGGTCAGCTTCAAATTGCCCCGAAAAATCGACTACATGCGGCTTGTTCCCACCGTGCCCATGGACGGGGACCCAGCTGCGCGCGAGGCGGGGCTGCCGCAACAGCAGCGGCGACGCGACGGCTTCGGCCTCACCGACCCCCGCTTCAGTCTGCGCGAGGCTATGGATCAGGTTCACTATTGCGTTTATTGCCATAGCCACGAAGGTGACTTCTGTTCCAAGGGTTTCCCGGACAAGGACAGCGGCGGCTTCCGCGTCAATCCGCTCGGCGTGGAGCTGACCGGTTGCCCGCTCGAAGAGCGCATATCGGAGGCGCATGTGCTGAAGCTGGACGCCTGCACGCTGGGCGCGCTGGCAATGATCATGATCGACAACCCTCTGGTACCGGCGACCGGCAATCGCATCTGCAACGATTGCATGAAAGGGTGCGTTTACCAGAAGCAGGACCCGGTCGATATTCCGCAGATAGAAACGCGCATTCTGACCGACATTCTGGGATGGCCGTGGGGGTTTGAAATATATTATTTTCTGACCCGCTGGAACCCGCTAAACCGCGCCCGCCCCTATGCGCTGCCGCACCACGGTACGCGCGTGCTTTGCGTCGGCGCGGGGCCGGCGGGGTTCAATTTGTCTTATCACCTGCTGCAGGCGGGATTTGGGGTCGTTGCCATCGACGGCCTGAAGATCGAGCCGCTCGACCCGGCATGGATAGGAAGCAATGGCTGCGCGCCCCAGCCTATCGCGCAAATCAGTACGCTCAATGAAACGCTGGACGAGCGCGTGATGACCGGATTCGGCGGCGTGGCGGAGTACGGCATTACCGTGCGTTGGGACAAGAATTTCTTGAAGCTGGTGTATCTGACATTGGCGCGTAATCGCTATTTCCGGGTTTACGGCGGCGTGCGTTTCGGTGGCACCATGACCATAGACGACGCGTGGGATTTCGGCTTCGAGCACATCGCCTTGGCGACGGGGGCGGGCAAACCGACGGTAATCCAGATCAAGAACAAGCTGGCGCACGGCATCCGTCAGGCAAGCGATTTCCTGATGGCGTTGCAGCTTACTGGGGCAGCGAAGCGGGATAGCCTGGCCAACCTGCAAGTGCGCCTGCCCGCGCTGGTCATCGGCGGCGGACTTAGCGCAATCGACACGGCGACTGAAGTTCAGGCTTATTATGTGTTGCAGGTCGAAAAACTGCTTGCGCGCACCGAAATGCTCCACTCGTTAGGCCGGCACGACAATCCGCTCGATGCGGTCGAGCGTGAGATTTTCGAAGAATACCTCGAACACGGCAGACAGATTCGCCTGGAACGGCTGCGCGCCAAAGCAGCCCACGTAGCGCCGGATTTTACCCCGTTGCTGCGGGCCTGGGGCGGGGTGACGGTGGTTTACCGACGGGCGATGTACGAGTCTCCCGCTTATCTGAGGAACCACGAAGAAATTGAAAAAGCCCTGCAGGAAGGCATCTTCTACGCGCAGGGGCTGGACCCGATTGAAGCGCTGCTCGATGCCGCGGGTCATGTCAGTGGGATGTTGTTTCGCCGACGCGAGCGCTCCGCCGATGGCGTCTGGGTCGAGGCAGGCGAGCCAATCCAACTCGCGGCGCGCTCCGTGTTCGTAGCTGCCGGCAGCAGTCCCAATACCGTTTACAATCGCGAACATCCCGGTACGTTCGAGATGGATGGCAAATATTTCGCGACTTACAGGCAAGCAGACAGCGAGTCGGCACTACGCAAGGCCAGCGCGAGCGGCGGTTGCAAGAGCAGGGAAATCGGCTTTATGACTTCTTACCGGCACGAGCACCGCCGAATCAGCATTTATGGCGATAACCACCCGCAATTTCAAGGCAGCGTCGTCAAAGCCATGGCATCTGGAAAATTGGGCGCGCGCGCGATCGTCGCTCTGTTCGAATCGCGTCTGCATGCGTCAGGCGAGGCTGTCTGCGCGGCGCAAACTGCCTGGCGCCGGTTCGCCGAAAACCTAGATTCATGGTTGTGCCCCGTCGTCACCGATGTGGTGCGGCTGGGCGAGACTATTGTGAGCGTCACGGTGCGCGCCCCACAGGCCGCCCGGAATTGGGAGCCAGGCCAGATTTACCGCTTGCAGAATTTTTCTGCCCGAGCCAGGCGTTCGCACGGCACGGAGTTGCAAATGGAGGGGATGGCGATTGACGGCGTCGATGTAGACAAACAAACGGGAGAGATCAAACTGCTGATTAACGAAGTCGGCGCGACCAGCCGCATCGGCGCACAACTTCAGGTCGGCGAGCCGGTCGTCCTGATGGGTCCCACCGGCACGGGCTTGCCCGTACCGCAGAACCGGAGCGTCACCGTGATGGGCGGACACTCAGCTGTTACCAGTACGATTGACGGCAGTGCAGCCTGGCGAGCCGCGGGAAATCGTATCGTGTTCATCGGCCATTTCCGCGATGGACAACGGGCGCAGCCGGTACAGGCGGCAATCGAAGCCATTTCCGATCAGGCCATCTGGATACTCGATGAAGGCCCCGCCCTGCGTTGCCGACGTCCGCAGGACAGAAGCTTCGCCCTGGGCCTTGCCGATTTTCTTGACGCTAGCGCGCAACCTGGAGCGGCCGCCTCGAACTGGCTGGCGGCGACGGACATGCTGCTGCTGTCCGACCATCCGGCGGCGATGGGGCAAATAGCGACAGCGCTGCGCACTCGTTTGCGTGATCAGTGCAAACCCGAGCTTCAGGCACTGGTGGCAGTTAACAGTCCTATGCAGTGCATGATGAAAGAGGTTTGCGCACAATGCTTGTGTCAGCACCGCGATCCTCAAACCCAGCAGGTAGCAGGCGTGGTATTTTCCTGTTTCAATCAGCATCAGCCGCTGTTTGCCGTGGATTTCGAGAATCTTAAAGTGCGTCAGGGGCAGAACAGTGTGCAGGAGAAAATGAGTAATCTGTGGTTAAGCTATCTGCTGGGCGACAAGCCATCTCGCTCCGGCGCGAATGCCGACGTTATGGCCGCAGCCGTTGCGGCGGAACGCTAACCCGATCGCGAGGATATATTGTGGAAAAACAGCCCCAACCCGTTGAAATCCGCCAGTCTCAGGCAAGGCGATCATTGGAAATACACTGGAGCGACGGGTTGGTTAGCCATCTTAGCGCTACCGGTTTACGGCGCGCCTGCCGTTGTACTCTATGTCGACAGGAATCCGCGCGGTCTGGCGCGCCTGTTCGTTGCGGCGAAAATATCGCTGTCCTGTCGCTTGCTCCAGTAGGGGCATATGCCATCCAGATTTGTTTTGACGATGGGCACGACCGCGGAATTTTCCCCTGGGACTATCTGAGACAGCTCGGAACTGCGACTGCGCATCACAATTGACAGGCGTATGCCACAGTGATTCATTAACCAGCCCTTAGTCTGCGCGCCTGTTCGCTCGCCGGAGCTCAAGCCTCCTTGTCATACACCGCAGTTCCTCAATCCATCAACGCCTGACGAGCAACAAAAATGCCACCTTTAAACAGCCCTGAGGCATGAAGCCGCCTACGCCTGTCGGTTTGACACGGCGTGTTTCGAGCGAGCTTCAGGGTGCCAAGCCTTAACGCATCTGCAGTCAGTTTCCCGTCAGGGTGCATCGAAGCGCTAATACGGTGCATGCAGCGTTCCCACATACCCCAACAACCCCGCATAACCGCGCTTCCAGCCGCATTTTGACTGATAAATCCCAGCCGCCAGCGCTGGCACGCTTAGTGCTTATTATGTCTTATCATAATAAGTTGGCAAAGAGCGTCGTTCAATAAAAAAACAAGGTTGTCGCATTTGATCGGGGCGCCTCAAGCTGTATTGGGCCGTTGTCTTGCCGGTACGTGTCGACAGTCTGTCGGCGGCGCTCAGCCGTAAGACGGAGCCGCGAGCATTGTTTCGTGCGGCGCCCCGCGTGGTGGGCAGGTGAATCACACTGGAAGGAGCTTTTACCTGGCAGAAAAGTCGGGGCGGTGTTGTTCGGCCGTGCGCTGGGCATAGTCCTGAATGTGGTTGGGCAAATATTTTTCGGATTACCTTTACTTTAGGGAGATTTCAATGAAACAAATTAGAAAATCATTAATGGTGGTCGCTATCGTAGCAGCGTTTAACGGCGCCGCCTATGCAGGAAACGACGCGACAACGTTCGGGCACGATCCGGTCGCGACGCCGCCGCCGGTCGAGAGCAAGAGCCTGGTCTGGTACGGGATTATCGATGCCATGATACGCGATACCACCAATGTCAACGCGGCCGGTCAGTCGCAGATTGCGGCCTCGCAAGGTCTGTTTAACGGCACGCGCGCCGGCGTGATGGGGGAGACAAATCTGGAAGGTTCGACGCTCAAGGCAATTTATACGCTGGAAGCAGGATTTTATATCGGTACCGGGCAATCCGACCAGCAAGGCCAACTGTTTGGC
>DAICZK010000107.1 GCA_027311185.1 Sulfuriferula sp. | reverse complement strand
CATCACCACGGACATGACCATGCCGCTGCAGACGCAGGCAGCCGCATGTTCGCGGTGGGTATCGTGCTTAATTTGCTATTCGTTGTGGTTGAGGTGGGTTTCGGGTTTTACGCCGACTCACTGTCCTTGCTTGCCGATGCCGGACATAATTTCAGCGACGTGATCGGGTTGTTTGCTGCCTGGGCGGCGATGATACTGGCGCGGCGCCTACCCACTCCCAAATTCAGCTATGGACTGCGCAGCTCGACCATACTTGCCGCACTGGCCAATGCCATGCTGCTGCTGATTGCGGTCGGCGGCGTGTGCTGGGAGGCGATCAGGCGTTTTGCAGCGCCCGCGCCGGTAAACGAGCACGTGATGATATGGGTGGCGTTAGTCGGGGTAGTCGTTAATGTGGCGACCGCGCTGATGCTGATGCGGGGGCGCGAGCGCGACCTCAATCAGCAGGGCGCTTTCCTGCATATGCTCGGTGACGCAGCGGTGTCGGTGGGAGTGGCGGTCGGCGGCGTGATCATGCTGTGGACCGGATGGCTGTGGCTGGACCCGGTGATCAGTCTGGCGATCGCGCTGGCTATTTTGCTGGCGACCTGGGGATTGTTCAAGGCGTCATTCAAGCTGGCGTTGCACGCCGTGCCCGATAATATCGACTGGGGGCAGGTCAAGGCCTACCTGGGCGCGTTGCCGCAGGTCAAAGAAGTGCACGACTTGCACATTTGGGGGATGAGTACGACGGAAAATGCGTTGACAGTACATCTGGTCACGCCTGAGGGCCATCCTGGCGATACTTTTCTGAACAATGTGGCAGAGGAACTGGAACACCGTTTCCAAATCGATCATGCCACATTTCAAATCGAGCTAGGTGACAAGAGTGTTGTGTGTCGGCTGGCTTCGGATGCGGTAGTCTGAGAGACTTTCGGCAAACTGTTGCCGGTCGGCAAGGTAAGACCCCGTAACGTCGAACGCGCTACAGGGTCGTTGTGTGCTGGCAGACTACGCGCGGGTTATTGGCCTATCCTTTGATTGACTCTGTTTTCTTGCCGGTTTATGGTATTTTGCTGTTGTTTGTCGATATGTCCGCCGTTTTTGCTTGCCATGCGGTGCTCTTCGCGATGGATGCGGCGGTCTGCCCTGTGCAGCCGTTCTGCTTTGCGCTTGGACATGTCGCCTTGTTTTACTTCCTGATGTATGCGTTGATTCTGGTTTTGCAGGCGGTCGTTGATCTGATCGCGGCGCGGGTGGGTCTGGTTCATGGGCGTGTCTGCGATGGCAGAGACAGACGTAGCGGCAATCAGGGTGGTCATTACAGCCACCAATATAACTTTGCTTGTGGATTTTAGCATTTTATCTCTCCGGGCTTGAATGGGGCGTATCGGTTGATACAGTACAAATAACGTTATAGCCGCGATTTTGTTGACTTTTTTCGCGTAACTGATTGTTTCAAAGTGTGTCGCAAACCAGGTTTTGCCGGGATTGTGGTAACAGATTAATATTATGGGTTCGTTAACTTGTCCGGGAGTATCGATTTATGAGTGAAGCCGAGATTGAAGCGCCGCATATTCATCATGACGGCAATCCGTTAAGCCAGTGGGTCGCATTATTTACCGCCGTTCTGGCGGCGCTGGGTGCCATTCTCAGCTATCAGGGGAATCGTTTGATGGACGAGGTGCTCATGCAGAAAAACGATGCCGTGTTGATGAAAGCGCATGCGACCGATCAGTGGAATTATTATCAGGCAGTCAGCACTAAAACGCATTTAATGGAGCTGGCCAAAATATTGGCGCCGCCAGATAAAACCAAAGGCTTCGACGAGAAAATAGGTAAATATCAGGCGCAGAAAGCTGTAATTAAAGCCGGTGCGGATAAGTATGAGGCGGCCTCGGCGAAAGCCAACACAGAGGCGGCGCGTCTTGATCGGCCGCATCAAATGCTGGCTTTTGCGATGATTCTGTTTCAGATAGCGGTGGCGCTCGCTTCCGTGACCGCGCTGACCAAACGCGCCTGGCTGTTGAGCGTGGCGGCTACGTGTGCGATCGTCGGCATAGCCCTGTGGGGATACGGCATGAGCTTGATATGATGGCGCCCGGCAGTCTCTGGTACGCTTGGGGCGGATGGAATCAATCGCTGTTTTTGTGGATAAATGCTTATCACAGTCATTATTGGGACGTACTGATGCTGGCGATGACCGCGCTGGGCGACCACAAGCATTATCCCGTCTATATGGCGGTCGCGCTGCTGCTCTCTGCCTGGCGTCGGGCCTGGCTGCCCAATCGTAATGTGGTGATATTCGGCGTGGGTTACGTGATTACCGGCTGGATAGTCGGCGGTATCAAGCCCGCGCTGGATTTCCCCCGGCCTTTGCGGGCGCTGGGTCCGCATGTCGTTCATGTGGTGGGGCGGCCCGAGTTCTTTCATAGTTTCCCGTCCGGGCACGCTACTTTTGTCGTGTTGCTCGCCGCCAGTTTGTCGCCCGGCGCGGCTGCGCCGTTGCGCTGGGCAGCGTGGATATTTGCTGCGCTGGTCTGCTTGTCGCGCCCGGCTCTGGGCGCGCATTTTCCCGTTGATGTGCTGGCCGGCGCGCTGATTGCGCTGGTCGTGGTGTATTCGCTGCGCGGGCTGGATGTATTGATCGCGCGCCGCGGTGTTGTTCTGCGAGCCGGTCGCGGTGCGCTGGTCGAATAGACGTACCGATGCGCGCTCATTCCAGGAATCCGCCGCGTCGGTAAGTCAGCACCAGGGTGTCGCGGTAGCCGCCGTCCGCGGTGGGCTGGATAGGCGTGGATTCATGAATGACGCGTTCGTCGTCGAGCAGCAGCAATGTCCACGGTTCGATCAAGGTGAAACGTTCGCCGCGGCTGGAGCTGGCTGCAAAAACCCGGCTCTCGCCGCCTTTGATGTTTACTCGGTCGACCAGCAGGATAGCGACGAAATCGACGCCGTCCCGATGCGCACCTTCGGGGGTCGGGCGACCGATGCCGTTGCGCGTGTCGATACGGAACTGATGTGCTTCGATGAACCAGGGTTGTTCGCCCTTGATTTTTGAACAAACGGCAGCGATGGCCAGCAACAGGCGCATCCAGACCGGTCTTGCGACCAGCTCTGCGGCAACGGGTTCGAACAGGCGTTTGATGCCGCCGTGCAGAGCGTTGTATTCCAGCGGCTGCCAGTGACTGCGATGTGGCGATTGTTGGAGGCCGACCCCATTTGCTACAAAGCAGGAATGTCTGCGGTATCGGTAACTGCCGCCGTCCTTGAGGTAATTGTCGGGCGGCAGGTCCGCCCAGGCGGGCTTGAGCGCGTCGAACTCCGCCGATTCGGTGTGGGCGAACTGGCGCACGCTAGCGGGAGAGAGCACGGCATAACCCTGTGATTGCAACACGTCTGCAAGTCGGGCGGGGGTGGTATAAACGGGAGCGATGAGGGTCATGGCGATGATATGCTGGTTAATCGTTAACGGATAGCGCGATCTAAGGCTAACTCGATTTTTTTTCATGAATTCTGCGCGATCACCGCGTGAATTTGAGAGAAGATCGGGCTAAAATGGCAAGTGTAACAGGCTGCGGCGTTTAAGTAATGTATGATTCCACCCAACGGGCCGCGGTGTTGTCGGCGGGCTCGGTTGATCTGCGGGGTGCCGCGGGTATAACCAGTTTTGTTATGTGTTTTATTCCTAGATGAGAGGTGTTGTATGCGTTTGATTTTAGTCAGTGCATTGGTATTGAGTTCTTTTTCGGCGGTTGCCGCTCCATTTACAGTCACCAGCCCGGATTTTGCGGCGGGTAAAGCCATTCCCCAGAAATTCACGTTTAACGGCTTCGGCTGTACCGGTGAGAATGTGTCGCCCGCGCTGTCATGGAAAAACGCGCCCAAGGGCACCAAAAGTTTCGCCATCATGGTGCACGATCCCGATGCGCCTACTGGCGGAGCGGGGTTCTGGCATTGGGTAGTCATTGACCTGCCATCTACCTTGACGGGTGTGGCTGAGGGTGATGGTAAGCTGGACAGCGCCAGCCTGCCCAAGGGCGCGCAGCAAATCCGTACCGACTTTGGCGTGGCCGCCTGGGGTGGACCTTGCCCACCGGTTGGCGACAAGCCGCATCATTACGATTTTACCGTGTACGCGCTGAAGACCGATAAACTCGATGTTCCTGCAGGCGCAACTGCGTCTCTGGTGGGATTTCTGATCAATAGCCAAACGATTGCAAAAGCGCGGGTGACAGGGCGGTACGGGCGTTAAACGGATAAGGTAATTTTCAGGCTGAATGCGCGAATTCGCCCATTCATACAAGCTCACCGACCGCCAGGCCGGTGAGCTTTTTATTGCGCGCTACAGATGGCCGATCTCAAAACCGGGCGTTGAGCGATACGTAGTAATTTCTCGGCAGATTGAGATACTCGTTCGGATTGGTCGCGTTGCCGCTGTACGAGGTCACGTAGGTCGTATTGAGCAGGTTGTTTACAAACAAACCGATAGACGCATCCTTGAAACCGATATTGCTGTTCATGGGTGCGTACTGCAATTGGTAACGTATCGTGAAATCGACATTGGTGTATGCCGGCAGCGCGAGCAGGGTATTGCCTGAGCCGGTGGTGTTGTAGCTGCCGATGCTGGCATACGAACGGGCGACGCGGTTGGCGCTTAACTGGGCGCGCAGCGCAGCGTTGCTGAATATCAGACCCACGGATTCGGTGTTTTTGGGCGCATAGGGAAACGGTTCGTTGAGCGAATCGAAATTGGCACGCAGCAGGCCCAGATTGGCGAAGGCCGACCAGTTGGGATCGAGCGCATAAACGGTATGCGTCAATTCCAGACGGAAGCTGTCCTCGGCGTAAAGCTTGCGCGCTGTCTGGATCAGGCTGAGGGCAAAATCCTGATAGATGCGCCAGTCGCGGTTTTCGTTGGCGTCGGCCAGTGTGCTTTTGGCAATGCCGCCACGGATGCCCAAATGATACAACTTGGTAGAATGGGCGCGCAGACAGGTTTCGATGTCGCGTAGGCTTTCCCGGTAGGTCAGTTGAGCAAAGGCCATGCACAGAAATTGATCGAGGTGAGAGAAAGTAAGCGTGGGATTGCGCCCAGGATATTTGGCTACGCATCGCCGGAAAATATGTAGCGGCAAATGATCCATCAATTGGGCGTACACTAATTTCCCCGTATGCATTGGACTGCTCCCGGATAAATCCGGTAGTTTCCAGAAAATTGAAATCGGTGACAC
>DAICZK010000106.1 GCA_027311185.1 Sulfuriferula sp. | reverse complement strand
CTCTCGTCCAGGTATTCCTTGAGTGTCCTGGCGATCTCCGCGGAATCATCCACCAGCAGGACGCCACGCACTTGCTGACCCGCCCGGTCCGACGGTTTCGCCATTACCCGTTCCAGACTCAGGGCTATGCTTGCCGCCTCGCTCACGATGGTGCGAATATCATCCGCGTTCCACGGCTTGTTGATGTAGCGGAATACTTCGCCGTCATTGATGGAACCGATGATCGCCTCCATGTCCGAATAACCGGTTAGGAGCAAGCGCATGGTATTCGGCGCAATGTCGCGCGCTTGGCGCAGCAGGTCCACGCCGAGCATGAGCGGCATGCGCTGATCGCTGACGAGCACGTGAATTTTCTCGCGCTTGAGTAGTTCGAGCGCCTCGAAACCGCTGGTGGTGACCAGCACGCGAAAATTTGTGGTAAACAGCATGCGCAGAGAGCGCAATATCCGCTCTTCGTCGTCCACAAACAATAAAGTCGGGCGCGAATCGGCGGGTTGAGCCGATTTAGCCTGAACCAGAGTCGATCGCTTCGCTGCCAGATCCATCATGTCCCGCCTCCTGCACTGTTCAGAATTGGCCGACTATCGGGAGGCTCACGCAAAATGCCGTTCCCTTGCCGACTCGGGATTTGACCCGGATATAACCCTGATGGTCGCGAATGATTTTAAAGGTGATGGAAAGCCCGAGCCCCGTGCCCTCGCCGACCGGTTTAGTGGTAAAAAATGGGTCGAAAATCTTGCTCAGATGCTCCGCCGCAATACCCTTGCCATTATCCTTGACAATGATATGGACATACTGGCCGTCGCTGACCGTGCTGATCATGATACGCCCCCGACCTTCAATCGCGTGTACGGCATTGCTGACCAGATTGAGCAGTACCTGATTGATCTGCGACGGCGCGCAACTGACCTTGGGCAGAACACCGAAGTCGCGGATGACCTCGACCTTGTTCTTGATGAGATTATTGGCGATCACCAGCGTGCTCTCCACACACTGATTAAGATCGATATTGCTGACCACTGCCTGATCGAGCCGGCTGAAATTCTTCAGGTTGCTCACGATTTCCGAGATTTGTCTCAGGCCGTACAAGGTATCCGAAAACAGGCCTTGCATCTCGTCGCGCGAAAACGCGTTCGCGAAATCTGCGCGCATCTCCTCAACCTCGGCAAACTGCATCTGCATCGCTATTTCTTCCACCTCTGGCGACTGCAACATGGTCATCAGTTGCTCGTACTCTTCGTTCAGCCGAGCCAGCTGATCGTAAGCGGCGTGCGCCATTTCCAGATTGTTTTGCACGTAGCCCAGTGGCGTATTGATTTCGTGCGCGACGCCCGCGACCATTTGCCCCAGAGAGGCCATTTTCTCGGACTGGACCAGTTGCGATTGCGACGCCTTGAGTTTCGTAAACGACTGTTCGAGCGACTGGTTCTTGACCACCAGCCTGTCCTCCAGGCCGCGCAGCAGATTGATCACGAAACCTACTCCGTGATAATCGCCGCCGTCGGTAATGATAAAATCCTCGGTAATGGGAAACGCGATATTGCGCGTGATGTGGCGGCTGGCCTCCTCTACCGGCCGATCCACGGCGACCATCAAGGGTGCGGCATTCATGAAACGCTCGACCGACTTCGCGCCCTGGAGCTCGCGGCCGTAACGACCCATCAGAATTTTCTGTACGTTATAACGGCTGATGGTGCCCACAGGCTGCCCGTCGCGCACGACGGGCAGGGAAAGAAACCGGTCATAGGTGCGCTCAAGGAACATATCCCCGACATCCATTATCGTAATGTCCGGGCTTAACGGCTCTACGGCAACACTCAGTTCCGCTATATTTTCCATGGATCGAATCCAAAAGAACGGTATCGCACATTATAGCCGGACAATATTACAAATTAAATACAACGGGCGTGTCCGCATTGTCGGGAAGTCGAAAATTCTCCTGCGCAAGCCAGTGCTGCAATCTGATCTGCAGGCGCTCCTGTCCCTGGTAACTGTTCAATTCGAGGCGAAACACGGCATGGATCACATCGGGTAGCCGATCTGTCCGATTGAACAGGATGCTGTCGAAGCGCGCCCCGCCCGCCTCCAGTTGCAGCTTCAGATGCTTGTCCTTGAGTATGCGTTGTTGAGTGACGCGAAAAACGCCCTCAAAATCAGGCTCCGGGAATCCCTGACCCCAGACCTGCTTCGCGATAACCTGCGCCAATCCCGCCGTAAAATCTTCGGCGGCCAGATCGCCGTCGGTCTGCACCCGACTGGCGAGATCGTCGGGGGTGAGGAAATGGCGTATGCTGGCCTCGAACAATCGGGTGAATTCATTCAGTCCGGTTTCGCGTATCGACAGGCCGGCCGCCGCGGCATGACCGCCTAATTTCAAAATCAGCCCCGGCGCGCGCTCGGCGACCAGATCAAGCGCGTCGCGCAAATGCAGGGCGGCGATCGAGCGTCCCGAGCCTTTTATTTCGCCATCATTGCCGCGGGCAAAACAGATGACCGGGCGATGAAATTTGTCCTTGAGCCGGGACGCGAGTATGCCGATGACGCCCTGATGCCAGCCCGCGTCGAACATGACCAGACTATAATTTTCGCCCGGAACGACCTGCTGCAAATGCAGCAGCGCCTGCTCCTGCATGTCGGCTTCGATTTCACGGCGCTCGGCATTGAGCGCGTGCAGACGTTGCGCCAGCGTCGCGGCCGTTTCGCCGTCGGCGCTGAGCAGGCAGGCAATGCCAAGAGACATATCCTCCAGACGCCCGGCGGCATTGAGTCTTGGGCCTATCATAAACCCCAGGTCTGCCGCGCTCGCGGTTTCAATGGGCCGATTCGCCACCCGAAACAAGGCCAGGATGCCGACGCAAGCGCGGCCCTGACGCATGCGCCGCAAGCCCTGTTCGACCAGCACACGGTTATTTTCGTCCAGCCGCACCACGTCGGCCACCGTACCAAGCGCGACGAGATCGAGCAGTTGCGCGAGATTGGGCAGGTTGCCCGCTGCAAACAGGCCGCGCGCAGCGAGCTCCGCGCGCACCGCGAGCAGCACATAAAACATCACGCCCACACCCGCCAAAGCTTTGCTTTCAAAACTGCAACCCGGCTGATTGGGGTTCACGATCACATCGGGCAACACCTCTCCGGGCAGATGATGGTCAGTAATCAGTACTTCCATCCCCAGCGTGCTGGCCGTTTGCACGCCGTCGATACTGGCGATGCCGTTATCGACTGTAACGATAATCTGCGGCTGCCGCAATGCGGCGAGACGGACAATTTCCGGGGTCAGGCCGTAACCATATTCGAAGCGGTTGGGAACCAGATAATCGACCTCCAGTCCCAACAGGGCGAAGCCGCGTACCGCCAGCGCGCAAGCCGTGGCCCCGTCGGCATCGTAATCCGCCACTACCAGAATGCGCTCTCGAACCGTAATCGCGTCGGCAAGGCGGGTGCCCATTGCCTTAATGTTTTTCAGCGCGCCGAAATGCAGCAAACGGGACAGCTCCGTTTCGAGCTGCTCGACAGCGCTCACGCCGCGAGCCGCATACACGCGCGCTAGCACCGGATGGACTCCAGCGGCGGTCAGCCTGTGCGCATCGTCAGCATCGAAATGACGCGAGCTAATCTGCATGGTTGTCAAATACTGGTTTATATGTTGGTTTCGACACTGCGCAGTCCAAGTCCGAAAAATGCAATCCGCATCTTACCATTCCTGCCAACCACCGTGTTACGGCTGCCGAATGGGAACCAGATGCAGGCAGACGACTACGGGTATAATCCCTGCTTAAGGCTATACACGAATACCTAGCGCATGGAGTCACGATGAAAGCCGCCACCTCGCCAAAAGAACGAAAAAAAGAACGTAATATCAACACCATAGACCAAGCCCGCGCCGGAATATCCACCCATGTGCTGGCGGTTGAAACCTCAGGCACCTCGTCGCAGCATAGCGATATCCTCGAACGTCTGCTCCACCGGCAGGCCGTTTACGGCAGATCCGGACAAATTACGGCAATTGAACTGACTCCACGCATCCGCCTTGCATACCCCGACCCGCAGGCTCCTGGTCAGCAATTGCGCCAGTGCGACGATACGACCCTGATTGCCGCGCTATGCGCCCTCACCGAAGACGGGCGGCAGCCTCGCTATCCGCTCCTCGCCAATCTGGACGCCGCCTCGCTCGATGCAAAAGAGATCGATTTCCTGCCGCGCCAGCTTATTACCTTTGCCCTTGACATCCGCGCCGACGCGCTGCCGACCGTATTACCGTTGATCAGGAAACGTCAGCGCGAAGGGTTTCGTTTAGTCATCAACTATCGCTATGGCACGCAATTGCCCGCTCCCGTGGTCGATCTGGTCAAGGAAGTACGATTGGACGTCGGCACACTCAACGCCGCAGAGCTGGACATAACGGCTCGATCCTTGCGCGCGCTGAGTCTGCACAGGCTGATGGCCACCCGTATCGGCTGTCAGGAAACTCTGGACTGGTGCAACAAACTCAAATTCGACGAGTTTCAAGGCGCTTATTGCGATAGCGTACACGAGTGGACGCCGGCCCCCACCGAAATCAGCCGGTTGCGCATGCTGGATATCATCGATCGCGTCATTGCCCGCCGGAACATGACTGAAATTGCGTCGCTGGTCAAAACCGACGCGAGACTCAGCTACCAATTGATTGGGTACGCCAATACGTTGGCTGACAGGAATGTTGCTATCAATTCGGTCTCCCAAGCCGTTCTTTGCTTCAAACACGACGACCTGTACCGCTGGCTGACGTTGCTGCTGCATACTAGCCGTGAGCCCAGTGCCGCGACGCTGGGCACGCTCAGGCGCGCCCTGAGCCGCGCGCTTCTGCTCGACAGCCTGGCCCGAAAAAGTCTGCAACAGATCGATCCGGAGGCCGCCTACCTGATAGGACTGTTCTCGCTGACCGATCAACTGACACGCCAGCCGATCGAGCAGGCGATCAGTCGGCTGACATTAAGCGCCGAGATCAAAACCGCCCTGATCGAACGCAAAGGAAGCGGCGGCCTATTGCTGCAATTGGCGCTGGCCGCCGAAAATGCCGATCAGGGCGCGCTTGAAGCCCTTGCAGCGCGCTGCCTGATCAGTTCGGTCGACGTCAATCTCGCGATGATCAATGCGCTGGTACTGACCGAAACCACTCCGCTATGACTCGCGCTCAGAGCGTATCCAGAAACCCGCCAATCGCGGCAATCAGGCTCTGCTCCAGGCGCTGATCCAGGCAATCCGTCAACACCGCGTCGGGCGTGGCGCGCAGCCAGGT
>DAICZK010000105.1 GCA_027311185.1 Sulfuriferula sp. | reverse complement strand
CGAAGACTACGGCCCGCAAATTGGCGCGTCCGCCTAGCTGGTGGTGGTGTCCCAGGTCTTCGATATTGCTCGGAATGGGGTGGTGCGACGTATTTTGCGTGTAGATCGTCATGCCCCTGACTTTCATGGCGGAAAGCACGAGTTTCATTACGCGCGGCCCTAGATATCGCACCAGTGTCGCAGTTAGGCGGCTGCGAAAGTCCGGGCGGAACTGCTCGGGGGCCGCATTTCCGGATTTTTGCAATTCAGCTTCCCATAACCCAGCTTGCTTTTCGGCCGCGTCGGCGAGGTCGACGAACAAATTCTGCCGCATTGGGTCGGATTCGGCGCGCGCTATGGTGCGATAGAGGTAAGCCGAACGTTTTTCTTCTATCCAGCCCTCCAGGGCGTGGTGGTTTTCAGCCATGTTTTTTTCCTCAGGGCTCATTAATGAATAACTGTGACATACGCCGGGCCCGACGGGTTACTGCGTATTCGCGCGATTGCGGTGTTGCAAAGCTTGTGAATGGAATAACCATTCGTTGCGCTTCGCGTCTTGCATCCATCGCGAATGCGCAGCAACGTATGCGATAGTTATTCATTAAGGAGTCCTTAGGTATGCGCTAGCCGGCGATATTGGATGGCTTCGCTGATATGCTGGCTGGCGATGTCGGGTTCGCTTTGCAGATCGGCGATGCTGCGTGCGATTTTGAGGATGCGATGGAAGGCGCGGGCCGACAGGTTCAGTCGGCTGATGGCGAGCCGCAGCAAGGCGGTGCCGGCCGGGTCGAGGTTGCAATAGCGCTCGGTTTCCTGGCTGGAGAGCGCATTGTTGGGCTTGCCTTGGCGCAGTATCTGGCGTTCGCGCGCAGTGGTGACTCGCTGCCGGATTTGCGCGCTGGATTCGCCATCGGCCGGGCCGAGCAGATGCCCTTCACTGGGCGTTGGCACCTCGATCTGGATGTCGATGCGGTCGAGCAGCGGTCCGGAGAGTTTGTTGCGGTAGCGTCCGACTTGATCCGGCGTGCAGCGGCATTTTCCCGAAGGATGTCCGAGGTAGCCGCAAGGGCAGGGATTCATTGCCGCGATCAATTGAAAGCGGGCAGGGAAATCGACCTGGTGCGCCGCGCGCGAAATCGTGATCGCGCCCGATTCCATCGGTTCGCGCAAGACTTCGAGGACCGCGCGAGGGAACTCCGGTAATTCATCGAGAAACAGCACGCCGTGATGGGCGAGCGAAATCTCCCCTGGCCTGGGATTACTGCCGCCGCCGACCAGCGCTGCGGCAGAGGCGGTATGGTGCGGACTGCGATAAGCGCGCTGGCGCCAGCGTTCGATGCGAAAACTGCCGTTCAGCGATAGCAGCGCCGCCGATTCGATGGCTTCCTGTTGGCTCATGTCCGGGAGTATCCCCGGGAACCGGCTCGCAAGCATGGATTTTCCGGTTCCCGGTGGCCCCGCCAGCAGTACCGAGTGGGCGCCAGCCGCCGCGACCTCGAGCGCACGCTTGACGGTCGCCTGGCCTTTGACTTCGCTGAAATCGGGATAATGCTCAGTCCTGCAGGGCGTGGGTGGCGGGGATTCCGGCGTGAGCGTCGATTGCCCGGTGAGGTGTGCGCAGACAGCCAGTAATGAGGCCGCCGGGTAAATGGTCGCATGTTCCACCAGCGCGGCTTCGGCGGCGTTGGCAGCGGGTAGAATGAAGGCTCGCCCGCTGCGCGTCGCGCCCAGGGTCATGGCCAGCGCCCCGCGGATAGGGCGTAACTCACCAGTTAGCGCCAGCTCGCCGGCGAAATCATATTTTTTCAATTCTTTGGCGGGAATTTGTCCGGAAGCTGCGAGGATTCCGAGCGCGATAGGCAAGTCAAACCGCCCCGATTCCTTGGGCAGGTCGGCGGGCGCGAGATTGACCGTGATGCGGCTGACCGGGAACTCGAACCGCGAATTCTGGATCGCCGCGCGCACGCGGTCGCGCGCTTCCTTGACTTCGGTTTCAGGCAGCCCGACGATAGTGAAGCTGGGCAGTCCGTTCGCTAGATGTGCTTCAACGATCACTTCGGGGGCGCTCATGCCTGCAAGCGCCCGGCTGTGCAATACAGCGATCGCCATCGGGCTATTCGGGGATGACAGGGAGCAGCGCTTTTTCGAGATCCGTCACGCGGGTTTCGAGCGCGGTCAGTTGTTCACGCGTGCGCAGCAATACTTCCTGCTGTACGTCGAATTCCTCGCGGGTGACGATGTCGAGCTTTTGCAGCATGCTTTGCAGCAGGGCGCGCAAGTTGTGCTCCAAGTCCTTGACCGGGCCCTGATTCAGCGTCTGGCTGATTTTTTCGCTAATATCGTCGACTAATTTCTGGTTCAGTAACATGGTCAATCCTCCGGATGGCCAAGATAAGGTGGGCGGGGAGCTCCGCGCCCTCGCGAGGAAACATCCGCCTGGTCGGGCGGAGCAGGGAGCCTTGGTTTACGAGGCTGCGTACGGCCTCGATTCAGCGGCTGCCACATTTTCCATGGAAGCGCTGATGTATTCGTCATCCACTTTGCATGCCGCTTTCGTAGGGGCGGGCTTGCTCGCGATTCGGCGGCCCATTTATTATCGCGGGCTATCGCGGGCAAGCCCGCCCCTACGAATCGCGTCTCGTGAAATTCGATTTAATCAGCGCTTCCCTTAGGCGCGCGCTGCTGTGGTACAGGAGATACCCAACAATTCTAACCGGCAAATCGACATGGCGCCATATGTGGGCACATAAAAATACGGCGCAAGCGCGTTGCGGCAGTCGGCGTTGGGCGTCATAGTCAACTGCCCGGCGACGGTTCTGGCGTCTGCGCTCACGATCCCGAGCGATCATTTCGAGGTTAATTGAGTCGCAGCACCGTTTTAGTGCGCTACACGACTGGAGAGCCCTTGTATGGTGCGTTTCTTTTGTCGTGTATTGTGTCGTACTGTGTATTGTTTTGTTTATTATAAAAAAATAAGTTGGCATGAATGCTGCTTTGCATCAGGTCGCACTATTGCAATTTTCTTAATGGGAGTTTTTCATGTGTATATTCAATAAAACCGTTTTGGCCATGGCGTTGGCCTGCGCAACTGCGCCCGTTCTGGCCGATGAAGCGGCGGGCAGCATGACCACTGCGCCGGATTCTGCCGCTGCTATCGCTACTGCGCCGCCCATGGCGCCAAATCTTTCGCAGATACTTGCTGCTTCCAATGTTATGGTAATGGGTTATCTGGACGCCGGCTACACCAATATGGACAGTACCGGTTTATTTACCAACGGTACCGCGTCTCGCGTGTTCGACGCTCCCGGCGCGGCGTCCGGCCATAATTTCGGCGCCTTCAACCTCAATCAGGCGGCGCTGACCGTCGCCATGCAGCCCAAACAAGGCTTCGGCGGCCTGGTCAATATTACCGCCGGCCAGGATGCGAGTACCATCGCTTCCTGGGGAGAAGGCGCGGGCAGCCAGCATAATTTTGATTTGACTCAGGCGTTCGGCAGCTATGCGACCGGACCCCTGACCGTCATCGCCGGTAAATTCGTCACGCTGGCCGGCGCCGAAGTTATCGCCAGCCCGTCCGACACCAACTACTCGCGTTCGATCCTGTTCGGCTACGCGATCCCCTTTACCCATACCGGCGTGCGCGCGACCTACGCCGTCAGCGATACCGTCAGCCTGATTGGCGGCATCAATAACGGCTGGGATCAGGTATCGAGCCTGAACGGCCAACAGACCGTGGAACTGGGCTTTACCGCCACGCCGATCAAGATGCTGGCGTTGTCGGGTGTTTATTACGGCGGGAATGAACTGACGACCACGCCGTATCCGACCTCACCCTATCCTGCCGCGATCCCGCCCGCCGTGACCACCGCCGGCGCCAACGGCATGCGCAATCTGTACGACTTCGTCGCCACGCTGACCGCCACCAGCCAGTTGTCGTTTGTCGTGAATTACGATTACGGCAATCAGGCAAACGCGACCCTGCAGAACGGTACTATCGGCACCGCAACCTGGGACGGCGTGGCCGGTTACGCGAACTATCAGTTCAACGATCAGTGGCGTCTGTCGTTACGCGCCGAGTATTTCGACGACCAGAACGGTTTCCGCACCGGCATCGCGCAGAAGTGGACGGAAGGCACAATTACCATGGCATACATGCCTACCGCCCATGTCGAGATGCGCGCCGAACTGCGTCAGGACCATTCCAATGTAGCGTCCTTCATGGATTCGTCGGGTGTGGGCAAGAACGACCAGACTTCTGAAGGACTGGAAGCGATCTACAAATTTTAACTTCCCGAATGACACTTGTTAAGGAGTCAATATGAAATTCGTTACGGCAATCATTAAGCCGTTCAAGCTCGATGAGGTACGGGAAGCGCTCTCCGCCATAGGCGTACAGGGTATCACTGTGACCGAGGTAAAAGGCTTTGGACGGCAAAAGGGGCATACCGAACTCTATCGCGGAGCCGAGTATGTGGTTGATTTCCTGCCTAAAGTCAAGGTGGAGGCGGCGATTGCCGATGAACTCCTCGATCAGGTTATCGAAGCCATAGAGAAATCTGCACACACCGGGAAAATCGGCGATGGCAAGATTTTTGTTTTCAACCTGGAAGAGACCGTGCGGATACGTACCGGCGAATCCGGACCAGAAGCACTATAAGGGGAGAGCGACATGAAAAAATGGCTAGTTGCGTTAAGTATGTTAGTCACACTCGGCGTTTGCGGTACAAGTATCGCCGACGATGCTAAACCGGCGGCAGCAGCGCCGGCAGCCGCCGCGCCTGCTCCCGCTCCTGCGGCTGCTACTCCGGCCGCTGCCACCCCGGCAACACCAGCAGCGCCTGCAGCTGCTGCGCCTACCCCCGTTCCCGATAAAGGGGATACCACGTGGATGATGATTTCAACCGCGCTGGTGATATTGATGACGATTCCCGGACTGGCTTTGTTTTATGGTGGCCAGGTGCGTTCCAAGAATATGCTGTCGGTTCTCACGCAAGTATTCACGATTTTCTGCCTCATCGCAGTGTTGTGGATGGTGTACGGGTATTCGCTGGCGTTTACCGATGGCGGCTCGCTCACCAGCTGGATAGGCGGTACATCCAGGTTCTTCCTCAAGGGGATGGACGCGAGCGCACTGTCCGAGACCTTCAGCAAGGGAGTGTTTATTCCCGAGATGGTATTCATGATATTTCAGCTGACCTTTGCTGCGATCACAGTGGCGCTGGTGGTGGGCGGTCTGGCTGAACGTGTCAAGTTTTCCGCTCTGTTGGTGTTTTCGGTGCTCTGGTTTACCTTCTCGTATCTGCCTATCGCACATATGGTCTGGTATTGGGG
>DAICZK010000104.1 GCA_027311185.1 Sulfuriferula sp. | reverse complement strand
TGATATTGGTGAGCTGGAACGCAAATCCCAGATCGGTAGCGTAGCGCAAGGTGATGCGGTCGCTATAGCCGAAAATCGTCGCTGAAAGTTCGCCGACTATGCCCGCGACGCGGTGGCAGTAGAGGCGCAGGGACTTGAAATCCTCGTAGCGGTGCAGACTCAAGTCCATTTCCATGCCGTCGATGATTTCGAGCAATTGCTCCTCAGGCAGGTTGAAGTCGCGGATCACGGGTGCTAGCGCGTGACTGACCGGATGATGCGGCTGGCCCTGGTAGAGTTCGGCGATCTCTTGCCGCCACCAGTTTAGCTTGGTCTGCGCGATCTGGTCGTCGCTGCATTCGTCGACGATGTCATCGACTTCGCGGCAAAAGGCGTACAGCGCGATAATGGCGCGCCGCTGCTGCGGCGGCAGGAAGAGAAAGCTGTAGTAAAAGCTGGAGCCGCTTGCGGCAGCTTTATCCTGGCAATATTGATTGGGATCCAAGGCTAGTCCTATTTGGCGCGTATCGCACGGTAGAGCATTTTAACCCAGTCGCGCGGCGTGAGCACGGGGCGCTGCGTATAAATGTCGCCTTTGCTTTGATGCAGTTTCTCCAATATCGTCGCGCCGCCCATGATGATCATGCGCAACTCCAGCCCGATCCGCCCTTTGAGTACTTTGCCCAGAGGCGCGCCGGCCTGCAACAGCTTGCGCGCACGCTCTATCTGCCCGAGCATGAATGGCGACCACATGCCGCCGGTATCGCGGCGCGCAATCTGGTCTTCGCCGATCTGGCGTTTGGCCAGTTCGTCCTGTGGCAGATAAATACGCTGCTTGTCGTAATCGATGGCAATGTCCTGCAGGAAATTAATGATCTGCAGGGCCGAGCAAATGGCGTCAGAATAGGTGAGGCTACGGGGGTCTTCTTCGCCGTACAATGCCAACATCAGACGGCCTACCGGGTTGGCGGATTTCTTGCAGTAGTCCATGACTTCGCCGAAGTTGGCATAGCGCGTCTTGACTACATCCTGGGAAAACGCATCGAGCAAATCGTAAAATGCCTGCAGGGGCAAATCGTGTCGCGCGATGACTACCGCCAGTTCGCGAAACAGCGGCGTCTGCGGCGCAGCGTGTTGCGCGATGAGTGACAGTTCCTGGCGGTACGCATCGAGCGCGGCCAGGCGCTGCTCGGGGCTCGCATCGCCCTCGTCGGCGATATCGTCCGCACTGCGCGCAAAACGGTAAACAATTGCCGTAGCGCGTCGCAATCGGCGGGGGAGCAGAATGGATGCAACGGGAAAATTTTCGTAGTGGTCGGTAGCCATGGACATTTGGGTGTGAACGGAAAAATTTTACCGCGAGCTAGGAATTGCTGCTGACAGTAACGACCCAATTATATTACACTAGACGGCTTGCGAAAGTGGCGGAATTGGTAGACGCACTGGATTTAGGTTCCAGCGCCGTAAGGTGTGGGGGTTCGAGTCCCCCCTTTCGCACCAATGGGTTAAGATGACTTTATATTGTTATGGTTCGAGTGAAATCGGCCTGCGGTTCGATATGATTTGAACCGATTCGATTATTCCATGACTGCCTTAAAGCGAGGAGTTTCCTGTGCGAGCCGGATTGAAAGAAAAGTCCCTGCCGGTTTTGATCGGGGTGGTGATCTTTACCCTTGTGGCCGTCATCGGATTCGCCTATGTCAAATGGGTGCCCTACTATGTCAAGGCGTTTTTCGCGCAGAGCCATCACGCTATAGGCGATTCGATTCTCTCCGGGAAATCCGCTTCTGCGCCCCCCGCGTCGTGGAGCGCGGCGGTAGACTATGCCATTGCTTATGGGAAATCGATCTGGCAGGCGCTGGTGCTGTGTCTGGTTCTGGGTTCCGGTATCAAGGTGCTGCTGCCGAGCCGGTGGGTGGGCGCGGCGCTGGGTTGTCTGGGCTTCAGAAGCTTTGCTCTGAGCAGTCTTTTCGCCATTCCATGCATGATGTGTACCTGTTGTGCCGCGCCAGTTGCTGTCGGCATGCGGCAAAATCGCGCATCGGTCGGCAGTGCGGTGTCCTGGTGGATGGCGAACCCGGTGCTGAATCCGGCGACATTGGTGTTCATGGGCTTTGTGCTGGGATGGCATTGGGTCGTCTTCAGGATTGTGTTCGGCGTTGCGATGGTGCTCGGGATTGCTTATCTGGCGGAATATTATGTCAACGCGCGCGAGACCGAAACTGTTGCCGTCGACCCGGGATTGACTCCTGATGCTGAACCTTTGACCGGCAGCTTTTTGACTCGCTGGGCGAGAGAGTTCCTGACTCTGGCTATCAGGCTCCTTCCCGAATACGTCGTTCTCGTGCTGTTGCTCGGGGCTGTCAGGATATGGCTATTTCCTGGGCTAGGCGCGCATGATGGTATCGGCTGGATTGTTGCGATGGCGCTTGCCGGCACGCTGTTCGTCATTCCTACTGCGGGAGAGGTGCCCATCGTGCAGGCGATGTTCGTATTGGGCATGGGGGCTGGTCCGGCCGGGGCGCTGATCATGACGCTGCCCGCAGTCAGCCTGCCTTCGCTGGTTATGCTAGGCCGCGTCTTCAGTCTGCGCATCCGTCTCGTGATCGCCTCGGGTGTAGCGCTATCAGGCGTTGTCGCTGGCCTGGTCGCGATGATGGTATTTTGATGCCAAAGAAAAATCGAAAGGCCTCGAGTGTGGAATTCGGACATCGTTGATTGCGCGAGTGTGCCTTGAATAAAATCAGCCGTAACGACCCTTGCCCCTGCGGCAGCGGGAAAAAATACAAGCTCTGTTGCGAACGCAAGGCTCCCGGCGCGGCGTCGAATCCGCGTTCCCGCGTCGATTTGCCTGCGATGCTGCAACAAGCCATTGCCCACCATCAGGCCGGGAGTCTGGCGCAAGCGGACACGCTCTACGGGCAAATTCTGCAAGTGCAGCCAGATCACGCCGACGCGCTTAATTTGTCCGGTCTCGTCGCTCATCAGCGCGGCGATGCGGATCGCGCGCTTGGTTTTATTGCCAGAGCCATTGAGGTCAGGCCAGCCGAACACAGTTATTATTATAATCTGGGCGTCGTGCTTCAAGCGCGGACGCGGGCGGAAGAAGCGGCGGTCTGTTATCGTCAGGCGCTGGTTCTCAAGCCCGATTATATCGAGGTTTATCCCAATCTGGGGGTTGTGCTTCAGGTATTGGGGCGACTCGACGAAGCCGTCGCCTGTTATCGGCAGGCACTACAGATCAAACCCGATTATGCCGAGGCGTACAGCAATCTCGGCCTCGCGTTGCAGGCGCTACATCGAACGGGCGAAGCGATAGCCTGCTATCGTCAGGCGCTCTCGATCAAGCCTGATTACGCCGAGGCGCACAGTAATCTGGGGGTGGCGCTGGAGGCGCAAGGTCGGCCAGACGAAGCGATTGCCAGTTATCGTCAGGCGCTTTCGATCAAGCCGGATTACGTCAAGGCGCACAGTAATCTGGGCGTGGCGTTACAGGCACAAGGGCGAGCCGAGGACGCCATTGCCAGTTATCAGCAGGCGCTTTCGATCGAGCCGGACTATGTCGATGCACACATCAATCTGGGGGTGGCGCTGCAGGCACACGATCGGTCAGACGAGGCTATTACCAGCTACCGGCAGGCGCTCCAGGTCAAACCGGATTTCGCCGACGCGCGATTTAATCTTGCGCTCGCGCTGCTCCATCGCGGATATTTCGAGGAGGGGTGGCAGTGCTACGAAGCGCGTTTCGACAAGAATAAAACCCAGCGCACTACCGAAATTCCGGCATTATCATTTCCGCGCTGGCAGGGCGAGGACGTGCGCGGCAAATCGATCGTTATCTGGCCGGAGCAGGGGATGGGCGACGAAATTCAGAGCATGCGGTATGTGTCGCTGCTGAAATCGGCAGGCGCTGCGCGTGTTACCGTGGTTTGCAAGGTGCCGCTGAAGGCGCTCTTCCACTCCGTGCCGGGTGTCGACGCGGTGATAGACGAAACTGAAGCGCAGGAGCTCGCGGCGCATGATTTTTGGGAATTCCAGATGAGCCTGCCCCTGCGTTTCGCCACCGACCTCGCCACTATCCCGAGCGCGCTGCCCTATCTTGCCGCAGATAAGACCAAGCAGCGTTCCTGGTCTGATCGGTTGCCTGCCAGCGGCGTTAAAGTCGGTCTGGTGTGGAAAGGATCGGCGACGCACAAAAACGATGCAAACAGGTCGCTCTCCGGGTTGGCGCAATTGGCTCCGCTGTGGTCGGTGCCCGGGGTTACCTTCGTCAGCCTGCAAAAAGGCCAGGGTGAGGACGAAGCGGCCGATCCGCCCGCCGGACAGCCGTTGCTACACCTTGGCTCACGCATTGAGGATTTTTCCGATGCCGCCGCCATCGTGTCGCAGCTCGATCTGGTGATTTGCGTCGATACCGGCATCGCGCATCTGGCTGGCGCGCTTGGAACACCATGCTGGGTCCTGTTGCCGGCGATAGGCACGGACTGGCGTTGGCTTATGGCGCGCGAAGACTCTCCCTGGTATCCCGGTGCGCTACGTCTGTTCCGCCAGACGGCGGGGAAAGACTGGCCAAGGGCGGTGGGGCGAATGGTTGAGGCGCTGGCGAACTTCTCTCGTCTGGCGGCGCAGCCTGTCGGCGCGGATTAAGCGCGCTGAAGCGGATCGGCGCAGGGCGACATGCTCGTCTCTATCGAGAAGCGCCATCGTGACAGACTGATGAGGGCGGCACGCGAGACGCCGATGCCGACGCGTGCGCTGGTGATCCAAAGTTCCCGGGCAGATCGGATTTGCATTCTAACCGCTCCGTTTCGTGGTATGCTTTAACCGCATTTAGAAACCGGATGTGCTGGAATTTTCTCGGTAACCGCCCTGACTCACTACAAATTCTTTATAATACAATATGTTGGAAGGAGTAGAGATTGGAATGCGTATTCCGGCGTTGCGAAGCGCGGGAAGCAAATCCACTCCTTGCGTAACATCTTTATGCAAATATACTTCAGGATTAATGGCGCGCCTGTGTGGTGCGCCTTCTGTTATCCATCCAATCTGATCAAGGATAATTCATGCAACACGCTCATATCGAACAACTCACTGCATTAGAACGGCGCATCAACCTGGCTGTGGAATTACGGGCCATAGAATCTGAAATTGCCCAGCGCTTGAAACGGATCGCGCGCACTGCGCGAATCGACGGTTTTCGCCAGGGCAAAGTGCCGATGTCTTTGGTCGTCAAGCAATATGGCGGCGAAGTGCGCCAGGAAGTGCTCGGCCAGGCGGTGGAACAGGCGTTTTCATCAGCGGTGCAGACGCACCAGCTCAAAGTGGCGGGATTG
>DAICZK010000103.1 GCA_027311185.1 Sulfuriferula sp. | reverse complement strand
ACTTACAACGCCTCGAGCGTACCTATCCTGCAACTGGCACTATCGAGCAAAACGCTGCTCGACAATCAGCTGTTCGATATTTCAAACAACTTTATCCGCCCGCAACTGGCTCAGGTGGAAGGTGCCGCCGTGCCTTCACCTTATGGCGGCAAGGTACGTCAGGTCCAGGTCGACCTCGAACCCTACAATCTTCGTGAAAAAGGTCTGTCGCCGGCCGATGTGACCACCGCGCTCGCCAAGCAGAACCTGTTGCTGCCGGGCGGGACGGAAAAACTGGGCACCTTCGAATACCAGGTGACGCTCAACGCCAGCCCGAAAGTGATGGACGAACTCAATGACATTCCGATCAAGGTCGTCAACAACGCCACCATTTATCTGCGCGACGTCGCCCATGTCTACGACGGGTTCTCGCCGCAAACCAACATGGTGCGGATCAATGGCAGGCACTCCGTCCTGACCACGATACAGAAAAACGGCAAGGCCTCGACCCTCGATATCATCGCCCAGGTCAAGGCGCTGCTGCCGCGCATCGAATTGGGTGCGCCCAAGGGGCTTGATGTGGCGCTGGTCGGCGACCAGTCAGGTTTCGTCCAGGATTCTGTCGATGAGGTGATTCGCGAAGGCGCCACGGCGGCCGGGCTAACCGGTCTCATGATACTGTTGTTTCTCGGCAGCTGGCGATCGACGCTGATCATTATCACCTCCATTCCGCTGGCCATCCTGTCGTCCATCATGGCGCTCTCCGCCATCGGCCAGACCATCAACATCATGACTCTCGGCGGCCTTGCGCTGGCCGTCGGTATTCTGGTCGACGACGGGACGGTAACGATAGAAAACATCAACTGGCATCTGGAACACGGCAAACCTGTCGAAACAGCGATTCTGGACGGCGCGAATCAGATTGTGATCCCGGCTTTCGTCTCGCTGCTGTCGATTTGCATCGTATTCATACCGATGTTTTTACTGCAAGGCGTTTCAAAATATCTGTTCGTACCACTGGCTGAAGCCGTGGTTTTTGCGATGATCGCATCGTTCATTTTGTCGCGCACGCTTGTGCCTACTTTGGCAAAATTCTTGCTGAAACAGCATGTACACGAAGTAGTCGAGGGCGAAACTCCGCAACTGACCGCAGAAGGACATCCGGTCATTGTGCACAAACCCACCAAAAACCCGCTGGTTTTGTTTCAGCGCAAATTTGAACAGGTATTCAGCAACATACGCGAAGGTTACAAACGCATTTTGCTACTCGCGCTATCGAATCGTCCCATATTCATCATCGGCTTTCTGAGTTTCGTGCTGATTTCGTTTGCACTGGTGCCATGGCTGGGGAGAAACTTTTTCCCCGCCGTGGACGCCGGCCAAATCAAGCTGCACATACGCGCTCAAATGGGTACCAGAATTGAAGACACGGCGCGAATTACCGATCAGATCGAAAACGAGATTCGTCGCATCATTCCGGCAAGTGAAATAGAAAATGTCATAGACAATATCGGCGTGCCTGTCAGCGGTATCAACCTGACCTACAGCAACTCATCCCCAGTCGGGCCATCCGACGCGGACATACTGATCACGCTCAAAAAAGGTCATAAACCGACCGAGGGCTATGTCCAGGAACTGCGCCGCAAATTGAATAGTGATTTTCCCGGCGTGACTTTCGCTTTCCTGCCTGCCGACATCGTGACTCAAATTCTCAACTTCGGCCTTCCTGCGCCGCTCGACGTGCAGGTCGTGGGTTTCAAACTGCAGGAAAACCGCATCTATGCAAACGAACTGATGAACCGTCTCAAGGGAGTTCCGGGCCTGGCGGATTTGCACATGCAACAAGCGTTCAACGAGCCGGAATTACACGCAGTAGTCGATCGCGCCAGGGCCAGGGCGCTGGGCCTGAGCCAGTATGATATCGCGGTGAGCATGATAGACTCCTTATCGGGCAGTTTCCAGACCGCACCGAATTTCTGGGTCAACCCGTCCAATAACGTCTCGTACCCGTTGGTCGTGCAGACTCCGCAATATCGTATCGACACGCTGAGTGAATTGCAGAATGTGCCGATCCCGTCGGGCAACTCCAGCGTTCCGCAGATCCTGGGCAGCTTGGCGACGATCGAACGCCGACAAACCGACGCAGTCGTATCCCACTACGATGTGCAGCCCGCGATAGACCTTTTCGCCAGTACGCAAAACCGCGATCTGGGTGGCGTTGCGACGGATATCAACAAGATATTGAAAGACACGGCGAAAGATGTGCCTAAAGGTTCGTTCGTGGCGTTGCGCGGACAAGTGCAAGCGATGAATACAACATACACCGGACTGGTATTCGGTTTGATCGGCGCTATCGTGTTCATCTACCTGCTCATCGTGGTCAACTTCCAGTCGTGGCTGGATCCGTTTGTCATCATCACTGCGCTGCGGGCGGCTTTGGCGGGTATCGTCTGGATGCGCTTTGTCACACACACGACACGGTCCGTACCGGCGTTGATCGGCGCCATCATGTGCATGGGGGTGGCGACCGCCAACAGTATTCTGGTGGTGAGCTTTGCGCGCGAACGCTTGACTCTGGGCGATAGCTGAATGATGGCCGCCATCGAATCAGGCTATATTCGTTTCCGTCCGGTGCTAATGACCGCTCTTGCCATGATCATCGGTATGGCACCGATGGCGCTCAGCGAGGGACTGAACACACCTTTGGGGCGCGCGGTGATCGGCGGCCTGGCATTCGCTACTACCGCTACGCTGCTCTTCGTACCCGTCGTGTTCAGTCTGGTGCACCGGAATATTAAACAAACCCATAACTTGTCTCAATCTGGAGAGTAATAATGTCAACTGATCAACCTAATGTAACTGCATCCCCACGCATTCGCCTGGTTGGTGTGGTGCTATTACTGATTGCTGTTGCCCTGGCCGCAACGGGCATCATGAGCCGCAACCATCACGACAAAGATTTGGTGCAGGTGGCAAAACTGAACGAAGTGGCGTCGGTCAACGTGGTCATGCCCAAACTGGGACCCAGCGATCAAACGCTTATTTTGCCAGCCAACGTCACGCCTTTTTACGAGGCGCAGATCTACGCACGGGTCAACGGTTATCTGAAAATGTGGTATACGGACATCGGAGCCCATGTCAAAGCCGGTCAATTAATGGCTATCATAGACACGCCGGAACTGGACCAGCAAATTCGCAGCTCCGAAGCCGATCTGGCTACCGCGCAGGCCCGGTTGGACCTGGCTGACATCACCGCGAAACGATGGCAGAACCTGTTGGTCACCGACTCCGTTTCCCATCAGGAAGTCGACGAAAAAGTACAAAACGCCAAAGCGCAGCTCGCCGTCGTCAACGCCGTCAAGGCCAACCTCCAAGGCTTGCGTGCGCAAGAGGCCTTTAATCATATCGTCGCGCCGTTCGACGGAGTCGTCACTGACCGCAGAACAGATATCGGCATGCTGATCACGACTGGTAGCAGCGATGCCAACAAGATCCTGTTCAAGGTTGCCGATACGCACAAGTTGCGCGTCTATGCGGATGTACCGCAAAACTACTCCAGCCTGATCAAACCCGGCCTGGTCGCAAACATGCATTTTCCCGAGCGTCCGGGCGAAGCGTTTCCTGCGACTTATCTGAGTACGGCTGAGGCCATTCGCGAAAACTCGCGCACCATGTCCGTTGAGCTGCTCATGGACAACCCCAAAGGCGAGCTACTCCCCGGCGCTTACGGTGATGTCCATTTCACCTTGGGCACGCACGCACATCGGCTGGTCATTCCATCCAGCACCTTGCTGTTTCGCACCGGCGGGCTTAAAGTCGCAACAGTCGGCCCCAACAACCGCGTGGTACTCAAATCCGTTACGCTCGGCAATGATATGGGCAACACCGTAGAAGTAAAAAACGGCGTAACACTGGACGATAAAATCATCGACTCGCCTTCGGATTCTATCGCTCAAGGAGACCAGGTACGGATTCACAACGCAGGAAACCAGCCATGAAGCTAGCACGTTTGACACTCGCATTGTTAAGTCTGCCGTTGTTTGCCGGCTGCTCGCTCGCACCGCCGTATAAAGTGCCCGAAGTACAAATGCCGACGGCCTACAAGGAAGCCGGAATCTGGCAGCCTGCCCATCCCTCCGACAACCTGGATCGCGGCGACTGGTGGAAAGAATATAACGACCCGACAATAGACAACCTGATTAAACAGGTGGATGCCGCCAACCCCACTCTCGCCGCATCGGTAGCGCATTTCGATCAGGCCTCAGCATTTGAGCAACAGGTCGCGGCCAGTTTATATCCTACTGTTTCGATAGGGGGCGCCGCAACCGCGAACGCCCAGTTCTACAACCACCCGCACCTCGACGGCATCCGCGGCGGCCCCATTGGGCCGCAGCATTTTAGCGAGGAATACGCGAATGTAGGCGCGAGCTACGAGCTCGACCTGTGGGGGCGCATACACAACGAAGTCATCGCCGGTACTGCGGGTGCCCAGGCCGCCGCAGCTGACGTAGAATCGGTAAAGCTGAGCCTGCATGCCATGCTGATCAATAACTACATTGCGCTGCGCAATTACGACGCAGAATCGCAGTTATTGTCGGACGTGGTCGATGCCTACACCAAAGCCCTGGCCCTGACAGAAAACCGGTTCCAGGGTGGCGCCGATTCGGCACTCGATGTATCCCGCGCAAAAGCGCAGCTCGACAGCGCCAAGGGCGAAGTATCGGATATCGCCGCCAGCAGAGCGCTCTACGAACACGCAATTGCAAGCCTAGTCGGCGTGCCGGCATCAAGTTTCAACATTGCGCCGGAGGTAACAAAAATCGCGTTGCCCATCGTTCCTGTCGGCATCCCGGCTGCTCTGCTGCAACGCAGACCAGACATCGCCGCCGCCGAGCGTCGCGTCTATCAGGCCAACGCGAAGGTCGGCGTCGCCAAAACAGCGTTCTATCCCACGATCATGCTTGATGGCGGCGACACGCTGGATACGGTTGCGTCTGCGGCATACGTGTTGTCGCCGACCAATATCTGGATGATAGGACCTACCGCGTTTCTGACGATATTCGATGCAGGACGCCGCGCGGCGGTCGTTCGTCAGGCGCAGGCCGTGTATAACATAGCCGGAGCAAATTACCGGTCTACGGTTCTGTCCGCCTTTCAGGAAGTCGAGGACAACCTTTCGCTGTTGAACGAACTGGCGAAAGAATCCATACAGATAAAGGCTGCGATCAAAGACAGCAATAAAACGCTGACGATCGCCATGAACCGATATCGCGAGGGAATGACCACCTACTTGAAGTCGTCACCGCACAAACTGCCGTGCTACAGGTCGAGTTGCAGGCACTCAACCTGAGAACACTGCGTTTGCAGGCCAACGTCAACCTGG
>DAICZK010000102.1 GCA_027311185.1 Sulfuriferula sp. | reverse complement strand
GAGTTCCGTTCGCGGCGCTGTCGGACATTTTTTTCAGACCGCTCATGATGAGCGTGGTGTTCTCTTCTGCGGCGACTCTCCTGTCACGATTTCGCGAGTCATTTTTAGGGTTGAAGCTAGGGAGTTTGAATGCCATGCCGTGTCTCCACTTTAATATAATAGTGATGGGATTGTCAGAGAGTGCAGTAGAAATTAATTTATATGCTAACCATTAAAAAGCTAGGGTTGCTCATCAGTTCGGCCATGTTTATGCTAAACCAGGCGATCCCCTGGTCATCGCGTAGGCAATCCTCGTTCCAGCCCAATTCGTCGCTACGCGATTCGAAGCGCATCTGATCCAGATTGCGCAGGCCCAGCGTTTGATCGACCAGCAACGCGGAATGGGTGGCGAAGCGCGGGTGCGTGATCAATAGTCGGTTATCGGCGTGGCGTTGAACGGTGCTGATACCAGCATAGGCCGGCAGGTCGACGACGCTGTAGAGTTTGCCGCGGATGTTGGTTATGCCCAGAAACCAGGGCTGGGTCAACGGTACCGGGGCGAGAGGCGGCGGCGCGATGACCTCGCTGATGTCGGCCAGATCAATGAGCCAGTTTTGCGCGCCCATGCGTACGGCGAGCCTGCTGTCGACAGTAGATTGACTGGTTGCGCGCTGTAGGCGGTTGTTCAATTCTTTTTGGAATTGTACGAGGCTGACACGTTTGGACATGCTGTTAATCCACAGAAATGTTGATCTACAGGGAACGGATTTTTTGCAACAGCGCGTTGCCGTCTATGGGTTTGACGATATATTCGATCGCGCCTTGGCGCAAGCCCCATATCTTGTCGGTTTCCTGATCCTTTGTGGTGCAGAGGATCACGGGGATGTGCTTGAGTTCCACGTCCTTCGAAATTGCGCGGGTGGCCTGAAAACCATTCAAGCCGGGCATGACCACGTCCATCAGGATCAGATCCGGCATGATCTCCTTGGCTTTTTCCAGGGCCTCCGTGCCGTTTTCGGCCAGGTTGATCTGGTAGCCGTGTTTGCCCAGCAGATCGGCGAGAAAGTAGCGTTCGGTGGGAGAGTCGTCGACAATAAGTATTTTATGTACAGCCATGGTGGAGTTCGCCTTCGGGTCCAGTTCAGTTCGTGTGGGGGATGTCAGTCGTTGGAGCGTAACGCTGGACAGCAGTGATGATGGTGTCCTTGGTAAACGGTTTGGTCAGGTATTCGTTGGAGCCGACCATGCGCCCGCGGGCTTTGTCAAACAGACCGTCCTTGCTTGATAGCATGATTACTGGCGTGTTTTTGAAATGCGTGTTTTTCTTGATCAGCGCGCAGGTTTGATAGCCGTCAAGTCTGGGCATCATGACATCGACGAAAATGACATCGGGCTGGCGATCGGTGATTTTCGCCAAGGCATCGAATCCGTCTTCGGCCAGAATAATTTCGCAGCCTGCCTGCGCCAGAAAAATCTCGGCGCTACGGCGGATGGTATTGCTGTCGTCAATCACCATCACTTTAATGCCACTTAAGTTTTTAGTATCGATCATGCACTCCCGGTAAGAAACGAAGTATAGCCACCCGCTATTCGGCACTGTGTCTGATCGAGCGCCCGACGTTGCAGGGTAACCTCTTATCGTTTCATTTTTAATCTTATTTTAGCTATCTGGCAAGTATTTGTTCATTTTTCTATAAATGCCGTGCGATGGTTCGCTGTATTTATCGTTGCGGAAGGGTGCGCGACTACCTGTTGGTACTCGAAGTCCTCGTTGATGCCATGGCGGGCTAAACCGCGATCATTTCAAAATCTTCCTTACGTGCGCCGCATTCGGGGCAGGTCCAGTTGATCGGCACGTCTTCCCAGCGGGTTCCCGGCACGATACCGTCGTCCGGGCAACCTTCCGCCTCATGGTACAGGTAGCCACATACGACGCATAGATAGCTCTTGTAGGCTGTTTCCATAATTATCTTCGCTTTTCGGTTAAAATGTGGATTCTAATCCAGATAGGCGCCTTGTTGGCGCGGTTTTTTAAAATGACTTTTATGCCTCCCCCCATCGTATTGACATTCGCCGCATCCGATCCCACGGGCGGCGCAGGGCTGCAAGCCGACATTTTGACCTTGACGAGTCTGGGCTGTCATGCTTTGTCGGTACTTACTGCGATCACGGTGCAAGATACGGTCGGGGTGGAGGATTATTTTGCGCTCGATGCGGATTGGATCGCTGATCAGGCGCGCTGCGTTCTGGAGGATATGCCGGTTGCGGCTTTCAAGATAGGCATGGTCGGCAGCGTTGCGGCGATTGCGGCGATTGCCGCGATAGTGGCCGATTATCCCGATGTGCCGCTGATTTTGGACCCGGTGTTGGCGTCGGGGCGCGGCGATGAGTTGTCCACTGACGACACGCGCGCTGCCTTGCTCGATATGCTGATACCGCAGACCACGATCCTGACGCCTAACAGCATAGAACTGCGCAGCCTGGTTCAGGAAGACATGGGCGGCGCTGATGACGTGAGTCTGGAACTGTGCGCCCGGCATCTGCTCGACGGCGGCTGCGAATACGTGCTGGTAACGGGGACGCACGAAAATACGGTGCAGGTGGTCAACACGCTGTATGACGCCAACGGGATGGTGCGTTCGGACGTATGGACGCGGTTGCCGGGCAGTTATCACGGTTCAGGTTGCACCTTGGCGTCGGCGATCGCGGCGACCCTGGCGCATAAAATGGCGATTGCCGACGGCGTGCGTGAGGCGCAGGAGTTCACCTACGAGAGTTTGCGCGCCGGCTTCCGCCCCGGTATGGGACAATATGTCCCCGATCGCCTGTTTTGGGCGCGCAGGGGTGAAGAACAATGATTTCAGGCCTCTACGCAATTACCCGGGAGACGGATGACACAGCTCGTTTGCTGGCAGCGGTGCAGGCCGCTGTGCAAGGGGGTGCTGGTGCAGTACAATACCGCGATAAAAGCGGTGATGTCGGCCGGCAGCACGAGCAGGCGAGCGAATTGCTGCGGTTGTGCCGGCGCAGAAACGTGCCGTTGATTATCAACGACAGTTTGCGTCTGGCCGATCTGGTCGGCGCGGATGGCGTGCATCTCGGACGCGAGGACGGCAGCTTGCAGGAGGCGCGGATAATACTCGGCTACGACAAAATCGTCGGTTTGTCCTGTTACCAGTCCCTGAAGCTGGCTCTGGCGGCGCAAGCGGCGGGCGCGGACTATGTGGCTTTTGGCAGTTTTTTCCCCTCGACGACCAAACCCGAGGCGGCGCGCGCGGAGCTGTCCTTGCTGCGACAGGCCGCGCGGGTCATTCATCGTCCCATCGTAGCCCTGGGCGGAGTGACGCTGCAAAACGCCGAAAGCCTGATCATGGCGGGCGCGGATGCGGTGGCGGTGATCGGCGGCCTGTTCGATAGCGACGATGTGTCCGATACGGCGCGGCAATTTACCGATTTATTCATAGACGAAACAGAAGATTGAGATGACCAAAAATCAAGCGTTATTCGAACGGGCTCAACAGCATATTCCGGGCGGCGTCAATTCGCCGGTGCGCGCGTTTCGCGCGGTGGGCGGGACGCCCTGCTTTTTTGAGCGGGCTTCGGGCGCGCGCATGTGGGACGCCGACGGGCAGGCGTTTATCGATTATGTCGGTTCCTGGGGGCCGATGGTCGTCGGCCACAGTCATCCCGCCGTGCTGCAGGCGGTTGGCGAGGCGGTCGCCAGGGGATTGAGCTTTGGTGCGCCGACGGCCGGGGAAGTGGAAATGGCCGATTTGCTGGTTGCGTTGATTCCCAGCATGGAAATGGTGCGGCTGACCAGCTCAGGCACCGAAGCGACGATGAGCGCGATCCGGCTGGCACGCGGCGCTACCGGGCGCGACAAGATTATCAAGTTTGCCGGTTGTTATCACGGCGCCAGCGATTCTCTGCTCGTCAAGGCGGGTTCCGGGGCGCTGACTTTTGGCCAGCCGAGTTCGGCGGGTGTGCCGACCTGCCTGGCGGAACAGACGCTGGTGCTCGATTATAATTCGCCGCAGCAGTTGGTAGACGTATTCGCGCGCATGGGCGACCAGATAGCCGCCGTCATTGTCGAACCGGTGGCGGGCAACATGAATCTGGTTGCGCCGGATATCGCTTTTTTGCAAACGATGCGCGAGGTCTGCACTCAATACGGCGCAGTGCTGATTTTCGACGAAGTCATGACCGGTTTTCGTGTGGCATTGGGCGGGGCACAGGCGCTATACGGCATAACACCCGATCTGTCTACCTTTGGCAAGGTCATCGGCGGCGGCATGCCGGTCGGCGCGCTGGGAGGGCGGCGCGACATCATGACGCTGCTCGCACCTCTCGGGCCGGTTTACCAGGCCGGGACTTTATCCGGCAATCCGGTAGCGGTGGCGGCAGGTCTGGCCACCCTGAAACTGGTGCAGGCGCCCGGGTTTTATCAGCAGCTTGGCGCCACCGCCAGACAGTTGACCGATGGCTTGAGCGCACTGGCGCGCAGCCACGGTGTCGCGTTCTGCGCCCAGCAGATCGGCGGCATGTTCGGCCTGTACTTCCGCGACCGGCTGCCGCAGACCTTCGACGAGGTGATGACTTGCGATACCGACGCTTTTAATCGTTTCTTCCATGGCATGCTCGAAGCCGGAATATATCTTGCCCCATCGGCGTTCGAGGCGGGTTTCGTGTCCGCCGCGCACGGCGCGGATGAAATCGGCGCGACGCTGGCCGCTGCCGACCGGGTATTCGCCGCCCTGAGGTAGAGATGGCGGTTTGTGTCGCGGTGCGGGCGGGGTCAGGCGTTCCAGTCGGCATCGTCGTTTGAGCTCTGATTGGTACCGTTGTCAGGCGCGTAGGCGCTGTCCCGGTAATAGCCGGAATTGTCGTTGTTGATCGCGCCAGTATCATCAACCGGAGTGCCGTCCGGCGTATAGTCATTCATGGCAGTATTGCCTGAATCGTCGTCAGTGAGGGTGCTGATGCTGCCATCTGGCGCGCCGTTACTCATCGCAATATTGCCTTGGGTAATCCCCCCAACAATCCACCGGGATTTGAAGTAGAATTTTCTCACTTTGAGGGAGTTCTACATGAAGCAGTCGAAATTTACGGATAGCCAGATCATGGAAGCGCTGAAACGGGTTGAAGGTGGCGTTCCGGTACCGGATATCTGTCGGGAATACGGCATCAGCACAGCGACGTTTTATAAATGGCGATAGAAGTAATCCGCGTTCCGTCAGAAATTCAACCACTGCGGGTTTGACCTCCTGCTCCAGCCATTCTTTCGAGTTGCCAGTAATAATGAAGTCGTCCGCGTAACGCACCATGTGCATTTTCAAACCTGTCTTTTTCGCCCTTGGAAATTTCTCCGCCAGCGTCGCTTCGAGGCCATCCAACGTCATGTTTGCCAGAAC
>DAICZK010000101.1 GCA_027311185.1 Sulfuriferula sp. | reverse complement strand
GTTGTTGCGATTCGTGACCGATCCGGCATTCAATCAAGGGCACTCCGGCCGGCGTGTAACGCAACTCTCCACGCTCCAGCAGACTGCCAACAATCGTTAGCTGATTGTTTTTCAATGACCTTAGCTGATCTCTTCGGTATCAACCTCGGGTTTGGTCTCGGGATGCGTCAACGAACGCGATTTTTCTTCCTTCATCATGGGCGACGGTACGACAACCGCAGCGTCCATGCGTATGGTCAAATGGCGCAAAACGGCGTCGTTGAATTTGAAGCCATGCTCGAGTTCGTCCAGGGTTTCCTGATCGCATTCGATGTTCATCAACACATAATGCGCTTTGTGGATTTTTTGGATAGGGTATGCCATCTGCCGACGGCCCCAGTCTTCCAGCCGGTGGATATGGCCGGCGCGGCTGCCGATCTGGGCGCGGTAACGCTCGATCATTGCCGGGACCTGCTCACTTTGATCCGGATGCACGATAAATACGATTTCGTAATGACGCATGTAAACTCCTTATGGGTAAAGCCCTCCGCGCGTGAACGGTAGGGCAAGGGAAACCGCGCATTGTAGTCGTTATTGAACTGCATGGCAAGTGTTCAGGGAAAACAATAGCATAAACGGCAAGAAACCGAGGAGGCCCCGCAAGCGGACCACAAGCAAAGGCCAGATCAGCCCCTGCGAAAAGAAAACCCATCGGAAGTAATCAATCAGAAAACAAGGAACGACAACATCGCGACCGCGGCTCCCAGTACCCCACCGGCCAGTACATCGGTAGGGTAATGCAACCCCAGCACCAGGCGCGAGGCAGCAACCGCCAGCGTGAAAGGCGCCAGCACCCAGGCCAGATCGGGGTAATAATAAACCGCAACAAGGCTGAACGTAACCGCGTGCAAAGTGTGACCGGACGGGAAACTGAAACGATCCAGCGGCGCGGTCAGGCAATGTATGTTGCCAAACTGATGGTGGGGGCGGGGACGCAGCGTTTTATGCTTGAGCCATTTATATAGCAGGGTAGCGGCCAGACCGGCCGCGATCATTTGCAGGATCACGGGCAAGGCCGACATGCCGTAATAAATAAAAAGACCTATCATCAGCGCATACCAGAACACGCCGTCGCCCAATCGGCTGATGCGACGAAACACTCGTACCAGAGCAGGGTAGCGTTCGGCGCGATTAAACCGTCGCGTCAACCCCGCTTCGCATTCAGCCATCCACTGCCAGCTCAGCTTCTCCACGACAATCTTCCTTATCTATAATGGCTTGCAAAACGCGCTCAAACCGATCGTGAACTGCGGCCCATGAGATGGACAACGCCGTCTCGTGAGAGTTCAAGCCGATTTGTTTTGCGCGCACAGGATCCAATGCTAATTCGGTTGCCGCGGCGACAAATTGTTCTGCCTCGTTGTAGGAGGCTAACATGCCGTTTTCCCGATGTCGAATTAAAGCTTCGGCGGCGGCGTACTGGTAGGCGACCACAGCAAGTCCGCTCGCCATTGCTTCGGTAGTCACGTTACCAAAAGTTTCGGTCAGGCTGGGGAACAAGAACACATCTGCGGATGCATAATGTCGGGCCAAATCTTCGCCGCTGCGCATACCGCAAAAAATGGCGTCGGGATACTGCGTCTGCAAACTGGCACGCTCCGGCCCGTCGCCGACGATTACGAGACGGCTGTCCGGATTGACGGCACGCATGGCGTCGTATGCCTTGAATACCAAAGCCAGGTTTTTTTCCGCAGCGATGCGGCCGACATAAATCGCCACCTGCGTTTCCGGCCGCACGCCCCAGCTCAGCCGCAAAACGTCATCGCGACAGGCCGGATTGAACAGACCGGTGTCCACGCCGCGCGACACGACTTCAATATTGCGATAACCATGTCTTTCCAATTCCCGACGCATGCCTTCCGTAGGCACCAGGGTTACGCAGGCTTTATTATGAAACTTGCGCAAATAGGCCAGTATCGGGCGGCGCAGCCAGCCAGCGCCATAATGCTTGCTGTAGCTGTGGAAATTAGTATGAAAATCGGTGCTCACAGGAAGCCGCAGCTTCTGCGCCGCCGCCAGCGCCGACCAGCCGAGGGGGCCTTCGGTGGCAATATGCACAAGGTCGGGACGTTTTAATTGCCAAAGTCGCACTAACGCCGCTTTGGCGGGAAGGCCTATCTTCAACCCCGCATAACGCGGTATCGGCAAACCCATTTTGAGTACCTCTTCCAGCTGGGCATTATGCGTGGCTTTGTCCATGGTGCCCTGGCGTGGCCGGATCAGCTGAATCTGATGCCCGCGGCTCTGCAAATCGGCGACCTGGCGTCCCAGCGTCATCGCCACCCCGTTAATTTCCGGCGGATAGGTCTCGGTAACCAGTGCAATACGCAAAGGTTGTGGGCGCGGCACAAATATCTGCAGTAGAAGGTCGTCATTCATGGGCTCATTCTGCAACTATCATAAGTCAATTTCGTTAAAAATTTTTGAACGTTTAGTGACGTTCGATGCGAGTTGCTCCAGCATACCGCAAAATGATTTTTCGCTACTGGGAATCGACTTGGTCGCGACTATGGCTGCAACAGCGCCAGGGCCTGCAGCAAACGTTTCGATTTACGTTAAACTAGGCGAATGTCTCCCTTGATAGCCCAAATCGCGCTGGATGTGCCAGTGCCGAAATTATTCGATTATATTGTCCCCGCGCTGACGTTATCGGACATAGGACGGCGCGTGCAGGTCCCGTTCGGTCGCAAAATGCTAGTCGGGGTGATCATGGGCCTGCAAACGGGGTCTGACCACCCGCAAGAGCGGCTCAAGCCCATCTCGGCGCTGCTCGATGAAAATGCGGTACTGTCGGCGGAAATCCTCAGGCTGTTGCATTTTTGTAGCGACTATTATCACTATCCGCTCGGCGTTACCGTACTGTCCGCGCTACCTGTCGCGTTGCGCAAAATCGGCCCCGAATCGCCACGCGCTCCGTCCGCATGGCAAATAACGGCGCTCGGGCGTGAAGCGGCGGCAAATCTGCCTGGCCGCGCCCGGGCGCAACGCGCTGTATACGCCTGCCTGGCCGATGGCGGTGCGCATGACGCGGCGGAGCTCGCCCAGCTCAGCCCGAGCTATCGCAGTATTCTCCGAGACTGGCAGGCGCGCGCCTGGGTCGAGCCGCAATTGGCGCGATTCGATTCGGGCGGCGCGATCACAAAACCGAGTACCGCCCCCGCGCTCAACACCGAACAAGCGGTAGCAGTGGCCCAGATCAGCGCGGCAGCGGGTCGCTTTCAACCGTTTTTGCTGCACGGCGTAACCGGCAGCGGCAAAACAGAAGTGTATTTGCGCTTGACGCAAATTGCTCTGGCGCAAGGCAGCCAGGTTTTGATCCTGGTGCCGGAAATCAATCTGACGCCGCAACTGATCGGGCTGTTCCGCGCCCGCTTCACCGCTACGCCCATCGCTGCGCTGCATAGCGGCATGCGCGACAAGGAACGCCTGCGCCATTGGCAGGCAGCGGCCAGCGGTCAGGCGCGCATCGTTCTGGGCACGCGCCTGGCTATTTTTACCCCGCTCCCCGAGCTCGCGCTCATCATTATCGATGAAGAGCACGATCGCTCCTTTTATCAGCAGGACAATTTACGCTACAGCGCGCGCGATGTCGCGATCATACGCGCGCAGCAACGCGCCTGCCCCATTGTGCTCGGTTCGGCGACCCCCGCGCTTGAAACCTGGCATAACGCGCTGAGCGGGCGTTACCAGCGCATCAGCTTGAGCCACAGAGCAATTGCGGCGGCGCAGTTACCGCAAATCCGCCTCATCGACAGTCGCGCGCAAAAACCCACCGAGGGTCTCTCGGCTGCACTCGTACAGGCGATACGCGCGCGCCTGCAGAGCGCGCAGCAAAGCCTGATTTTCATTAACCGGCGCGGTTACGCCCCAACTCTGGTTTGCCGCGCCTGCGCGTGGGCCGCCGCCTGCACGCGCTGTTCGGCGCGGCTGGTCGTGCACCTGCGAGCGCGGCAATTGCGCTGTCATCATTGCGGACACGCCGAAGCCATCCCCGTCGCCTGCCCGCACTGCGGCAATATCGACCTTAGCCCCAGCGGTCTGGGCACCCAGCGGCTGGAACAAACGCTACAGCAACAGTTCCCGGATGCCCGCGTGTTGCGCATAGACCGCGACTCTACGCAGGCTGTCGGCAGCTGGGAAGCGATGCAGCAAACGATACGGCGGGGCGAGGTCGATATTATGGTCGGCACACAACTACTCACCAAAGGGCACGATTTTCCCGACCTTACTCTGGTCGGCGTCATCGGTGCCGACAACGCGCTATACAGTCCGGATTTTCGCGCCAGCGAACACCTGTTCGCCCAGCTCATGCAAGTCGGCGGCCGCGCCGGGCGCGCACAATATCCCGGCGAAGTATTGATACAGACCGAGTTCGTCGATCATCCGCTTTATCTTGCGCTACAAGATCACGACTATGTCGGCTACGCGCAAACCCTGCTCAACGAGCGCCGTAGCGCGGGCTTTCCGCCTTTCGTCCACCAAGCAGTGTTGCGCGCGGAGGCGCCGCAACTGGCCGACGCCATCGCTTTTCTGAGCGAGGCCTACCAACATGCGCCCAAGGTCGCCGACATTGCTTTATTCGATCCCACCGCGGCCCTGATGCCGCGCAAAGCAGGTCTGGAACGCGCTTTATTATTGGTGCAATCGCCCGATCGCCGATTATTGCAGCGCTTTCTGGATTTGTGGATGCCGATGCTGTATGACATGCGAGTGAGCAAGCTGCGTTGGCACCTGGATGTGGACCCGCTGGAAATATAGAACCGCGATCGCGCCATTGGAAGATGATGCCCGACAGGGGCGCCAAAATGGGCTGCCCGGCATCCGCAAGCTATGTTTCACGCCCCGCAATGCGGCGCGGCGCCAAATAGTTTTTTTAGCCCATTGAAATACATTGCAATTTATCAACGGCATGGGCTTTGCTTTCTGCTCGGGGTACCCGACCCTCCAATGGGCCGGACAACTTCCACAGGTGAATTACATGATCAGCACAGACACCCACCCCGATAGCGCGATCCATTGGTCCCCTAACCGATGGTGGCAGCTCGTTTTCGGTATTGTTGCCATGATGTCCATATCCAGCTCGCAATACGTCTGGGCTTTGTTCGTGAAGCCGTTACAGTCGTCGATGGAAACGAATCTTGCCGCAATACAGGTCACTTTTTCGATTTTTGTCGTACTCCAAACCTGGCTTTCTCCATTGCAGGGTTACCTGATCCAGAAGTTCGGTCCCCGGCTACTGATTTCCGTCGGCGCCATGCTGAACGGCGGCAGCTGGATATTCGCCGCTGCGGCGCACATCCTGCCGGCGCTGTATCTTTCCTACGGCGTGATGGGAGGGCTGGGTACCGGCATTATTTATGTGGGCATCGTCGGACTTATGGCACAATGGTTCCCTGACCGGCGCGGCCTTGCC
>DAICZK010000100.1 GCA_027311185.1 Sulfuriferula sp. | reverse complement strand
CTACTGGATTTTCCCGAGGAAGATATCGATGTTATCCATGAAAACAAGATATCGGAACGTTTGGGTCTGATCGCGGAACGGCTGCGCGCTTTGACGCAAAGCGCTCGACAGGGTAGTTTGTTGCGCGAGGGTATACGCGTCGTGCTGATCGGTCAACCCAACGTCGGCAAGTCCAGCCTGCTCAACCGGCTCGCGGGCCAGGATATAGCGATCGTCACCTCGGTGGCAGGAACGACGCGCGACGCAATACGCGAGACCATCCATATTGAAGGCGTACCTATCCACGTTATCGACACGGCCGGCTTGCGCGACACGGAAGACGAAGTTGAGTTAATCGGCATAGCGCGAACCTGGCAAGCCGTTACCGAAGCCAACGTCGCGTTGTTGCTGGTGGATTCAAAACAAGGCGTAACTGAAGTCGAAGCAGCGATCATTGCCAAACTGCCACGGGAATTGCCCATTTTTACCGTCCATAATAAAATTGACCTGACTATGGAAACGCCGGGGGTCAGCGCGCAGAATATTTATATTTCAGCGCGCACTGGCGCTGGCTTGCCTGATCTGCGTAAAGCCTTGCTGGATGCGGCGGGGTGGCGCGCCGAGGGTGGCGGCCTGTTTATGGCGCGCGCACGCCATCTGGAGAGTCTGCGGATTGCAAAAGGGCACCTTGAAGCCGCAACCCGCCTAACTGGGCAGGCGCTGGAGTTGCTCGCCGAAGAGTTGCGTCTGGCGCAGTGCGCGTTGTCGTCGATCACCGGTGAATTCAGCGCGGACGACCTGCTGGGCGAGATTTTCAGTCGGTTCTGTATCGGTAAATAGGGGTGCGTGCGACGATATCGATACGATATGCTGGGCAGATGGGATCTCTTGCGCGACCACGTGTTTCACGTGGAACACGCGCTAGCGCAAACCGGCCGCATAGGCCAGGATTGGTCGTGCGGCGCCCGCAAAAAAACATTGCGATTATCCGTTTATGTGCCATCATTAAATGCTAATTGACTAAAAGAAACGCAAAACAGATGGAATTTCAGGAAAAATTTGGCGTAATCGTGGTCGGCGGGGGCCACGCGGGAACCGAGGCAGCGCTGGCGGCGGCGCGTATGGGCGTGCGTACGCTACTGCTGACGCACAACATCGAGACTTTGGGACAAATGTCCTGCAATCCATCCATAGGCGGTATCGGCAAGGGCCACCTCGTCAGGGAAATAGATGCGTTAGGCGGTGCAATGGCCGCCGCTGCGGACGAGGCGGGGATACAGTTCCGCACGCTTAATTTATCCAAAGGCCCGGCGGTTCGGGCGACCAGGGCGCAGGCGGATCGCGTTTTATACAAACAGGCCATACGCAGTCGGCTGGAAAACCAGGCCAACTTGTGGCTGTTTCAGCAGGCAGTGGATGATCTGCTGCTACAGGGCGACCAGGTGATAGGCGTGAAAACGCAATTGGGGCTGTCGTTTTATGCGCCGACCGTGGTATTGACGGCCGGTACGTTTCTGGCGGGCCTGATCCATGTCGGCATGTCGAATTATACGTCGGGGCGCGCGGGAGATCCGGCGTCCGTCAGTCTCGCGCATCGCTTGCGTGAATTGAAGTTGCCGGTCGGTCGCCTGAAAACCGGCACGCCGCCGCGCCTGGACGGGCGCACGATAGACTATTCAGTCATGCAGATACAGCCCGGAGATGACCCCGCGCCGGTGTTTTCCTTTCTCGGGCGACGTGAGCAGCATCCCGCCCAATTGCCCTGCTGGATAACGCATACATCGGAATTAACACACGACATCATCCGTGGCGGACTGGACCGGTCACCGCTATACAGTGGCGTGATCGAAGGTGTCGGGCCGCGCTATTGCCCGTCCATCGAAGATAAAATCGTGCGTTTTGCCGACAAAGCTTCGCACCAGATATTTGTTGAGCCAGAGGGGTTGAATACGCACGAAGTCTATCCCAACGGCATCTCCACCAGCCTGCCTTTCGATGTACAGTGGGCACTTGTGCGCTCGATCAAGGGATTTGAGAACGCACACCTGATGCGGCCTGGCTACGCAATTGAATACGATTATTTTGATCCGCGGGAGCTAAAGCGGTCGCTTGAAACCAAAGCCATTTCTGGGCTGTTTTTTGCCGGCCAGATCAATGGCACCACCGGTTACGAAGAAGCGGCGGCACAGGGATTGTTGGCCGGAATCAATGCCGGACTAAAAGCGCAGGGCTTGCCTAGCTGGAACCCGGGGCGTGACGAGGCCTACCTGGGCGTGATGGTTGACGATTTGACGACCTTGGGCGTAACCGAACCTTATCGCATGTTTACCAGCCGCGCCGAATATCGGTTATCGCTGCGTGAAGACAATGCGGACATGCGCCTGACGGAAATCGGCCGACGTCTGGGCGTGGTGGACGATGTGCGCTGGAACGCATTTAGTCGCAAACGAGAACAAATCGAAGCCGAACAACAGCGCTTGCGCAGTATTTGGGTGCGTCCCGAAACCTTCGATCTGATGCAAGCCGAGCGCGTGCTGGGTAAGGCGATAGAGCACGAATACAATCTGTATGATTTGTTGCGCCGTCCTGATGTTAACTATGCGGCGTTGATGAGTCTGCCGATTGCCGGGCCTGGTCTGTTAGACGAAACGCTAGCCGAACAGGTTGAAATACAGGCGAAATACCAAGGTTATATCGAGCGCCAGTTGGGCGAAATAGCGCGCGCGCGGGCGCAGGAATACCAATCGCTGCCCGCGGCGATGGACTATGCCGAGGTGCGAGGACTATCAATAGAGGTACAGCAAAAACTCAACCGCCATAAACCCGAAACGATAGGGCAGGCTTCACGTATCTCCGGCGTTACTCCTGCGGCGATTTCCTTACTACTGGTACACCTCAAGCGGCACCGCCATTCTGCGGAGCCGCGTACGTCGCTGGCATGACGGACATATGCGGCAGTTGAACGACTTGATAGCGCATGCGCAGGAGATGGGCGTGGCGATCGGTTCTGAGCAGGCGCAACAGTTGGTAGCCTATTTGGGTCTGATCGCAAAATGGAACAAGGTACATAACCTGACCGCGGTGCGCGATGCAGACAAAATGCTCTCGCATCATATCCTCGACAGTTTATCGGTGCAGCCTTATGTTGGCCTCCTTGGCCTGCTCGATGTCGGCAGTGGCGCTGGACTGCCGGGAATACCACTGGCGATTGCTAATCCGGGTCAACAGGTAAGTGTGATGGATAGTAATCAGAAGAAAACCAGTTTTTTGCGTCAAGCGGTAATGGAGCTGGGATTGAAAAATGTGACCGTCATCACCGGGCGGGTCGAATCACTACCCGCGGGCCAACGATATCAAGGCGTGATTTCGCGCGCATTTGCCGAACTGGAACAATTTGTCACCCTCACTCGCGCGGCATTGGCGCCAGGCGGTCGCTGGTTTGCCATGAAGGGCGCCTATCCGGGCGTCGAGCTTGAACATCTGCCGTCGGGCGTAGGGCTGGCGAGTGTAGAGCAGCTCAGCGTACCCACGCTGGACGCACAGCGCCACCTGGTAATCCTGAAGGAGTCACATGGCTAGAGTATTTGCGATTACCAATCAAAAAGGCGGCGTCGGCAAAACTACAACGGCGGTGAATCTGGCTGCGAGTTTTGCCGATATGGGCCGCCGCGTGCTGCTGGTCGATCTCGACCCGCAAGGCAACGCAACCATGGGCTGTGGCATAAACAAGCGCGATCTGCGAAGTAGCGTCTACCACTTGTTGCTGGGCCAGAAAACCATACCTGAGATATTATGTTACAGCGAAGCGGGCCGGTTCGACGTACTGCCTGCCAACCGCGACCTGGCCGGCGCGGAAGTCGAGCTGGTCGATCAGGTCGGCCGCGAAATCAGGCTCAAAACCGCGCTTGCAGAGGTGATCCCGAACTACGATTACGTTCTGATAGACTGCCCCCCCGCGCTCAATCTGCTGGCGGTCAACGCGTTGACCGCAGCGGACGCGGTAATGATCCCCATGCAATGCGAATATTATGCGCTGGAGGGGGTATCGGACCTGGTCAATACGATCAAGAAGATACGCGCGAACCTGAATCCGAGGCTGGAAATCGAAGGCCTGCTGCGAACCATGTATGACCCCCGCAGCACATTGGCGCAACAGGTTTCCGATCAGCTGAAAAGCCATTTCGCTAAAAAAGTGTACGATACCGTGATCCCGCGCAATATCCGCCTTGCCGAGGCGCCGAGTTACGGGCAGCCGGTATTGGTTTACGACCAGAATTCCAAGGGCGCGCAGGCCTATCTGGCATTGGCGCGCGAAGTATTAGAGCGAACAGCAAGTTGAAGGAAATGACATGAAAAGAGCGCGAGGGTTAGGGCGCGGGTTGGATGCGTTACTGGCGGGTGACGACGGACCGTCGGCACATGGTGAATTGCGGATCATCGCGGTACAAAACCTGCAACCCGGCAAATATCAGCCGCGTACCCGGATGGACGAAGACAGTCTCAACACCCTGGCAGAATCGATTAAAGCGCAGGGATTGATGCAGCCCATACTGGTCCGCGAAGTCGCCGATCAGAGGTATGAAATTATCGCTGGCGAGCGGCGCTGGCGGGCGGCTCGCATCGCCGGGCTGGAAGATGTTCCGGTCATGGTCAAAGCCGTTCCCGACGAAGCCGCGCTGGCGATGGCGCTGATCGAGAATATTCAGCGCGAAGACCTCAACCCACTGGAAGAGGCGGCCGGGATCCAGCGTTTGATTACCGAGTTCGAGATGACGCATCAGGCCGCGGCGGCGGCAGTCGGCCGTTCACGCAGCGCGGTGACCAATCTGCTGCGTCTGCTGAACTTGCCATCCATGGTGCAGGACCTGGTAATGACCATGCAGCTCGATATGGGGCATGCACGCGCACTTCTGGCGCTGCCAGAGCATCGGCAGCTGGAAATCGCCGAACACGTGGTCCGCCGACAGTTGTCGGTACGGGAAACCGAGAAGCTGGTCGCGCAACGCATGGCTCCCGCGCCGGAGCCCCAAAGCCCTCCCGATCGCGACGTACAGGATCTGATCGAGCGTCTGTCCGATGGCCTGGGTGCGAAAGTAAGCATCCAGCCGCACAAGAACGGCGCCGGCAAGCTCACAATCGCCTACACGGATCTTAATCAGCTTGATATAATAATCAATAAGTTATCGTGATTATAATTATCGAATCGTGGCGACGGGAAAACAAAGCGTTGCATAATTCGGATTGACTCATGTATTATCTTGCACTGGCCGCCCCGCCGATGCGGGCCAGGTGCGCGATGGCATTTGGCAGACGGGGTGAACATGCACGCTACAGCGCAAAATCCGGAGCAGGACACGGAAATAATAAAGACTGTAATTAAATGGCAATTAATAGTATTTATTATTATTGCAATAGCCATCAAATTTGTCGTCCCCACCGCATTTAAATCCGCGATGTATGGCAGCTTGGTTGCTCTACTAAACAGCAGCTTCCTGTACTGGCGTATGCGTCAGGCC